>CALJFL010000001.1 GCA_938074135.1 uncultured Halieaceae bacterium
AACGTCGGTTGCTACCAGCACTTTTATCTTGCCCTGCTTGAAATCGTCCAGCGTTCGAGTGCGCTTGGCCTGGGGGACTTCACCCGACAGGATGCCACATGAAACACCCGATTTGCGCAGACGCTCATGCAAACGCCTGACCTGGTCACGGCGGTTGGCAAAGACGATGACACTGCTGGCATCGGGGCTGCGAATCAGATTATTGAGCACGCGGTACCGCTGCTCGCTGCTCACCAGGTAAACCTTCTGGTCGACGCTATCGGTGGCCACATGGTCGGGCTCGATGTCGACTGTAATGGGCTCGTACGTCCATTGCGCAGACAGGTTAATGATGTCCTGGGTGAAGGTGGCGGAGAATAACAAGGTCTGGCGCTCTTCCTTCCTCGGCGTGGCCCGCACGATACGTTTAACCTGCGGGATGAACCCCATGTCCAACATGCGATCCGCCTCATCCAGTACCAGGAATTCCACCCGATCCAGAAACAGGTCGCGACGACTCATGAAGTCCAACAGGCGCCCAGGGGTAGCCACGACCAGATCAACCACCACATTATTCAGCCGATTGAGCTGTTTCTGGTAGTCCATACCGCCTATCAGGGTAGAGACCTGTAAACCGCTGTGCTTGGCCAGATCCTCTGCATCCGCAGCAATCTGCATGACCAATTCGCGGGTCGGCGCTATCACCAGTCCGCGCGGCTCACCCAGAAAGCGCTCGCTCTCAGGGGGATTGCACAACATGTCATTGAACAGCGTGATCAGGAAAGCGGCTGTTTTGCCGGTGCCGGTTTGGGCCTTACCGATCGCATCGTTGCCCTGCAAGGTATGGGGCAGGATAGAGGCCTGGATGGGAGAGCAGTACTTGAACCCGAGGTCAGCCACCGCGTGCATCAATTCATCGCGCAGGCCCAGGTCGTGGAAACGGGTCTGCCCCTCCTGCGGTTCTACCGGAAACTGGTCTACCGTCCAGGGCTGCGCCGATTTGCTGGCGCCACTACTGCGTCTCTTGTTGCCGGACTTGCCACGGCCACCCTTGGCTTCAGTATCGCGCTCGCCGCCAACATGGGCCTTACCCGCATTGCTGTGAGGGGGTGAATTCTGCCGGGCAGGAGCTGCAGCCGGACCGTCCTTGGGCGCACTGCCCTTACCGGACAAGCGCCCCACGAAGTTCTTTATCAATTTAGTATTCCTGTCACTGGTCAAAAAGCGCGCTAGTTTAGCATCTTTGGCCGGTCATATGTGGCAGGGAAGGCAACAGCTGAAATTGGCCATCCGAGGGTGCCCGGACGGCCGCTACAAATCGGATTAAGCCCGCGCCGGGAAAATCCTGGACAGGTAATAATCTGCACTGACAAAACGGCCGCCACCGGTGAACAGCAGGGCCAGCAACATGACCAGGTAAGTCACCGCAAACTCGATCCCATTGTTCAGGATCACGAAGTTCCCCTTCTCGGTGAGCCAGCTGTAGTTGCCGTGCTCACGCAGAATATCCTTGGCCGTCCCCAGGCGAACCGCCACATCCTGTGCACTGGAATCGGCTATCGCGGCCCAGCCGCTATCCCAGTGGACTGCAAATATCGCCACCAGCATCGTCACCATCAGCGGGATGGAAATCCAGCGTGTTGCCAGACCCAGCAACAACAACAAGGCCCCGATGGCCTCGGTGTAGGCTGCCATGTAAGCCATGAGCGTCGGCAATGGTAAGCCCAGCCCCCAGTCCGGGTTGCCAAACCACTCGATTGTGCTGTCAATGTGTGACAGCTTCTGGGTGCCCGCCATCCAGAAAACCGGCACCAGGTAGAGCCGCAGCGCCAGAGGTGCGAGACCGTCGAGATACTGAAGTCGGGGAAAAATCGCGTGGTGTATGGTGTAATACAGACCTACCAGTGCATTCATTATTGGAATTCCTTTGGTTTCTTGTATGTCCTTCGACAGCATCGCCGGCAATAAGTTTTAACGGGCACAATGATGCTAGCAGACAACGCCAGCACTGGCAGTCGCCTCCTCAAGGAAAGTCGCGCGCTGTTCGTCATTGCCTGGCCGATGTTTATCGCCCAGCTTGCGCAGATGGGTACCGGTGTGGTCGACACCATTATGGCGGGCCGTTACAGCGCGACCGACCTGGCGGCCATCGCCATCGGCTACAACATCTGGCTCCCCATCTACCTGCTATTCGTCGGCGTCATGCTCGGCGCGACCGCGATTGTTGCCCAGGACTTTGGCGCTGGACGTACCGAGCGCATACGCAACTACCTGCCCCAGTCACTGTGGCTCGCTCTTGTGTTGGGGCTTATCGCGGCCCCCCTGTGTTACTTTGCCCAACCACTACTGGCGCTGCTATCACTTGACCCACTAACCGAAAGCAAAAGCCTTGCCTATTTGCAGGCCACTTCATTCGGCCTGCCCGCGGCCGCTATTTTCCAGGCACTGCGTTGTCATACCCAGGGTATCGGGATCATGCGACCGTTTGCCATCGCCAGTGTGATCGGCTTTTTTGCCAATATCCCGCTGAACTACGCGTTTATCTATGGCAAGTGGGGGGTACCGGAACTTGGCGCTGCTGGCTGCGGCTGGGCAACCGCCATCTCCATGTGGCTGGGGCCGCTGCTAATATTTTTCTATATGTCCCGCGCCGAAGCACTGAGGCCCTATCTGCCGACTTTGCGCTGGCACCGCCCGGATCTGACCCTCATCAAGGAAATCGCACTGCTTGGTCTGCCTATCGGCCTCACCTTCTTTCTCGAGGTTGGCGTCTTTTCGATCATTTCCCTGCTGATTGCCACGCTGGGTAACATCGCCATCGCCGCCCACCAGATCGCCTTCAACGTATGGGATGTGGCCTACATGCCACTGATCAGCGTGGGCTCGGCCATGGCCACGCGCATCGGACATGCCATAGGCGCCCAGGACAAACCCGCCGTCAAACTGTCGGTGCAGGTGGGCATGGGCATCACGCTATTCATCGCGCTGGGTATTATGCTGTTACTGCTGACCGTTCCGGGACCTATCGTTAACGCTTACACCGATGACGCGGGCATTCTTACACTCGCCCTCATGCTGATCCGGTTGGCCTGTTTGTTTATCCTGATTGACGCTATCCAGGTTACCGCCTCATTCTGTCTGCGGGCATTCAAGGACACGCGTTTTCCCTTCGTGGTGATGTGCGTAACATATTGGATGATCACCCTGCCAATAGGCTACTGGACCGGCGTAGTTACTGCCGAGGACGCCACTTCAGGCACGGTAAATTTCTGGAAGGCGATGATTCTGGGCATCACCATCACCGCGATATTGGTCGGCGTCCGCGTCTGGCAGACGCTGCGCAAACCGTTGCCTCCCCAGCACGGCGCTGAAACTGCACCACACGACAGCTTATTAACAGACTAACGGGTGGGACTGCAGTCGGGGCAATCTTCGCGGGGCGCCAGCGCCAGCCGGTGAATATCGAGGGTGCGCAGGTCCAGCATCAGTAGTTGGCCTGTCGATGGTTCACCGAAACCAGCCAGCCACTTAACCGCCTCCAGTGCCTGCAGTGACCCCAGTACACCCACCACAGGCGCCAGGACACCGCTGGCACTGCAGTTAAGTGCAGTATCCTCACCCGCCTCGGGGTACAGGCAGCGGTAGCAAGGTCCACCGCCCGCCGGATAAAACACCGCCAGCTGTCCTTCGGTGCGCACGGCCGCTGCCGACACCAGGGGAATGCCTGCGGCGATACAGGCCCGGTTGAGTGCAAACCTGATCGGGTAATTATCCGTCGCATCCACCACCAGATCGACGGTGGTCAGTTGCCCGGGCAGATCTTCCTCCACGAGGTGCTGCTCGATCACCGTCACTGTGACGTCACTGTTATTCAGAGCGGTAACCGTCGCCGCCGCCGAGCGGGCCTTGTTGCGGCCGAGGTCTGCCTCACCATGGGCAATCTGTCGCTGCAGGTTACTGGACTCGACCTCGTCGCCATCGACCAGCACCAGGTGCCCCACGCCCGCCGCTGCCAGGTACATGGCCACCGGACTGCCCAGCCCACCAAGCCCCACTACCATCACGGTGGCAGCCAGCAGTTTTTCCTGGCCAGCGACATCAAAGTCATGCAGGAGAATTTGCCGCCCGTAGCGCTGCAATTGCTCGTCAGTCAGCATGCCGGCAACCTCCGCTGATCCGTGGGTGACCGTTAACATCGCTGCGTGTTGCCACCCGGGAAAAACCGGCGGCAAGCAAAAGTTCGCGTACTGCCTCGCCCTGCTGGTAGCCATGCTCCAGCAACAACCACCCCCCGGAGTTGAGATACGCAGGGGCCTCGCTGGCCAGCACTCGCAAATCACTGAGCCCATCGGGGCCGGCAACCAGCGCGCTCGAGGGCTCAAAACGCAGGTCACCGCGCTGCAAATGGGGATCGTCCTGTTCTATATAGGGGGGATTGCTGACCAGCAGATCAAAGCGCGCACCAGCGAAGGCGCCGAGCCAGTCCGACACCTGGCAGCGGACATTGTTTAATCCCAGGCGCTCGGCATTGGCACTCGCCATCACAACCGCCTGTTCGCTGCAATCTGCAGCGATCAAATGCCACGCCGGGCGCTCGCTGGCCAGGGCCAGCGCTATCGCGCCAGAGCCGGTGCCCAGATCCAGAACCGCGGCATCGTCCGGCAGCGCCAGCTCCAGCGCCCACTCCACCAGCGTTTCAGTTTCCGGTCTGGGTATCAGCGTGTGTTCATCCACTGCCAGCGACAGTGACCAGAATTCGCGGTGCCCGATCAGGTAGGCAATCGGTTGACCGCCCAGCCGCTGCGCCAATAACTCGCGATAAGCCAACTGCTGATCAGGGGAAGGTTCGGTCTCTGGCCAGGTATACAACCAGCTACGGGGTTTACCCAGCGTGTGGCAAAGAAGTATCTCAGCATCGCGGCGGGCACTGACTCCAGGCAGGCTCTGTGCCTCTTGCAACAGCTGCTGCACGCTGGCCATCACTACTCCGACAGCGCGGCCAATTGATCCGCCTGGTGCTCCTGACGCAGGGGACCGACGACCGCATCAAGGTCGCCCTCCATCACCTCGGCGAGATTGTACAGGGTCAGGTTGATGCGGTGATCGGTGAGTCTGCCCTGGGGGAAATTATAGGTACGGATGCGGTCAGAGCGATCACCCGTACCGACCAGGTTGCGACGCTCCTCGGCCTGCTCAGCGGCCTGCTTGTCCTGGGCACTGGTCATCAGCTTGGCCTGCAACAGCGACATCGCCCGGGCCCTGTTTTTGTGCTGGGAGCGCTCGTCCTGACACTCAACCACGATACCGGTAGGCAAGTGGGTCAGGCGAATTGCCGAGTCCGTCTTGTTGACGTGCTGGCCACCGGCACCGGAGGCCCGGTAGGTATCGACCCTGAGATCCGCCTTGTTGATTTCGATCTCGTCGAGATCATCTGCTTCGGCCATCACAGCTACCGTACAGGCCGAGGTGTGAATGCGGCCCTGGGATTCGGTTTCGGGAACCCGCTGCACACGGTGCGCACCGGATTCAAACTTGAGCTGGGCATACACATCCTTGCCCTCCACCCGACTGATGATTTCCTTGTAACCGCCATGTTCGCCCGGCCGCTCAGACAGAACCTCAATCTTCCAGCCCATCTTCTCGGCAAAGCGCGAGTACATGCGAAACAGGTCGCCGGCAAAGATGGCCGCTTCGTCACCGCCGGTGCCAGCCCTGATCTCCAAAAACACGTTGTTCGAATCGCGGGCATCGCGGGGCAACAGCAGCGTCTGCAACTCCTGCTCCAGCTCGGCCAGGCGTTCGGTGCCAGCCTCTATTTCTTCCCGAGCCATCTCCCGCAGGTCGACATCGGCATCTTCGAGCATGGTGCGGGCCTCCTCCAGGTCCGCCTGCACTTTGGTAAATTCACCATAGCAGCGCACCACCGACTCCAGCTCGGAATATTCCCGCGAAAGATCGCGAAATCGGTTCTGGTCGGAGATGGTGTCACTGTCACCAAGCAGCGCCGAGACTTCCTCGTGGCGATCTGTCAAGTTTTCCAGCTTGCTGAGCAGGGAAGCTTTCATTGCAAGGTGCGGTCGCCGCGCTCGGCACTGTCGCTATCCGCCTGCGTGGGTCGAGCGGACTCCTCTTCTGCCTCTGCACTGACCGTGGCCTTATCACCACTACCGAACTCTGACAGGCCCAGCAGTCGGCGGGCGTTGGCCAGCAGATCCTGGCGGCCGTCGATGCTGGCCTGCTTGAGACCAGCGGTAGGCGCGTGAATCAATTTATTGGTGATCCCACGGGCTAATTGCGCAACGATCTGTTGCGGATCGTCGCCGCGGGCAAGCGCACGCAGAGCACGCTGTAATTCCTGCTCACGTAGATCCTCGGCCAGTGCGCGATACTCTTTCACAGAGTCGACCGCACCGAGACTCCGGATCTCCTCGACGAATTCGCGGACGCCGTCACCGATCATCAGGTCGGCCTTGCTGGCCTCACTGCGGCGGTTGCGCATATTCTGGTCGACGATTTCGCGCAGGTCGTCCACGCTATAGAGATAGACGTCACGCAGCTCGCCAACCTGCGACTCGATATCACGCGGCACCGCAATATCGACCATCAACATGGGCCGGTGCTTGCGGGCCTTGATGGCTTGCTCCACCGCGCCTTTACCGAGGATAGGTAACTGGCTGGCCGTGGAGGTGATCACGATATCTGCGTGCAGTAGTTGCTCCGGGATCTCCGCCAGCAACACCGCCTCGGCACCAAATTTCTGGGCCAGTTCTCTCGCCCGACCCAGGGTACGGTTAGCGATCACAATGCGACTCACCCCCGCTTCCACCAGATGCCTGGCAACCAGTTCAATGGTCTCTCCGGCGCCCACCAACAGGGCGCTGCAGCTGTTGAGCTCGGCAAAAATATGGCTGGCGACATCGACCGCCGCATAGGCCACCGACACCGGATTTTCGCCAATGGCGGTATCAGTCCTTACTCGCTTGGCAATCGCGAACACGCGTGGGAACACCCGCCCCAGTTCCGAGCCAATGGTGCCGCTGTCGGCGGCGACCGAGTAGGCCGATTTCAGCTGACCAAAAATTTGCGGTTCGCCGAGCACCATCGAATCGAGACCAGCCGCGACCTGAATAATATGGTGCAGCGCTTCTGCGTCCTCAAAGTGGTAAGCGGCATCGCGCAGTTCGTCGGCTGAGAGGTGATGGTAATTGGCCATCCACTCCACCAGCTGCTGCGCCTTATCGGCCAGCGCGCCGCTGTCAGGGGAGATGGCGTAGATCTCGGTGCGATTGCAGGTAGACAGAATCACCACCTCGTCCAATCGGGCACTATTTATGGCATCGACCAGCGCCTCGTTGACCTGTTCAGGGGCAAAGGCAACCCTCTCGCGCACCTCGACGGCGGCAGAGTTGTGGTTGATTCCCAGGGCAATCAGGTTCATCGCGTGGTTTTTTCACTCCCCACAGGGTCTGGTTCAGCTGGCGGATTCACCGCGAAGGCCGCGCAAGATAGCACATTTGGCAAAAATCATTATGGATTTTAACAAGTTAGGGGGGAAATGACATGGCACTGCCCGACCCATAAAGGGAACCCCTGTCTCGCCTAGCAGTCCACCTATATAGGTTTCACCCGATGAGTGTGTCATCATTACTGACGATTTAGCCAGATTTGACTCCCCTGATTACTTAACATGCGCACTCTTCTTCTGATTGTTCTCCTGCCACTTATGGCATGGTCCTGCGCGACTTCACCAGGAGCGCCCGTGGTGGTTGAGACGGTCGAAGAGCCAGTCGCAGCGGCCGAGATTCCCGAGCGCGCCATTCCTGAAGAGAGTCTGTACCCACTGTTGGTGGCTGAGTTCGCCCTGCGCCGCAGAGCCTACGAAGTCGCTTTGGACCAGTACATGGCGCAGGCCGAGATCCTGCAAGACGCCGGCGTCAGCTCCCACACCACCCACCTTGCCCAGTTCATGCAGCGCGAGCCCGAGGCACTGGAAGCCGTGGAGCAGTGGGTCGCGCTTGAACCCGACAATGTGGAAGCCAACAACACCCTGGCGACCCTGCTGGTGCGCCGCGGGCGGACCGTTGAAGCGATACCCCACGTGGCAGTCGTTGCTCGCAGCGGCTCACAAACCAGCTTTCCAATGCTACTCAATGGCTTCCGCCAATTAACCCCCGAACAGCAGGCCGAGTTGGTGGCTGGCATCAACAGCCTCGCCGAAGAGTTCCCCGAGGACCCGCAACTGATACTTACCCAGGCGTTGATCCATGAGGAGCTGGGCCAAAGCCGACAGGCCCTGGAAAAACTGGACAAACTGTTCGCCATTGAGCCCTATCAACAACAGGGCGTGCTGCTGGAGGCCAAGCTACTGGTAGAGACGGGCAGCAAAGACCCGTTCAAACGCATGCGCAAGGCGCTGGCAGAGAACCCCGGCGACAGCCGCCTGCGGCTGCAATATGCTCGACTGCTAACCCGTGAAGACATGGACGCGGCGCGCAAGCAATTTGAAATACTGTCGGTGCAAAACCCCAAGGACGCCGACCTGCTGTTCTCTCTCGCCCTGATCAATCGCGAGACCGGTGACGACCTGGCCGCGCAAGCCTACCTGCGACAGATGATCGACCTGGATGAGCGGGTCGACGAAGCCCACTATTACCTGGGCCGCATAGCCGAGGATGAGGGTGACCTCAAAGGCGCGCTTTACCAGTACAAACAGGTCAAAGGCGGGCGCGACTTCCTCAGCGCCCACAACCGTGTTGGCCTAATCCTGATGGAGGCGGGTGAAGTCGAACAGAGCCACCAGTACTACAGCCTGCTGCGGGACCGACAACCAGAGCAACGGGAACCGCTGTATGGCCTGGAGGCCGAGTTACTCAACAGCGCAGGCATGCTGGAAGCCAGCCTGGCAATCCTGAATCAGGGCCTGAGCGAGTTCCCTGACTCCAGTGCCCTGCTCTATAGCCGCTCCATGCTGGGTGAGGAATTGGGCGACCTGGAGATGATGGAAAATGACCTGCGCACGATACTGGCAAAGGATCCCGACAACGCCACCGCCATGAATGCGCTGGGCTACACCCTGGCCAATCGCACCGAGCGCTATGTGGAAGCCCGGGACCTGATTGCCCGGGCGCTGGTGCTGCAGCCCGGTGAACCGGCCATTTTGGACAGCATGGGTTGGGTGCTCTATCGCCAGGGCGACTACGAACAGTCCATCAAATACCTGCGCCAGGCCTACGACAAGTTTCCCGACCCGGAAGTGGCAGCACACCTGGGCGAAGTGCTGTGGGTCAGTGGTGACGAAAAAGCGGCGATGGAAATCTGGCAAGACGCCCTGCTCAAGGATCCCGAACACCAGGTACTGGTTGCTACCATCAAACGACTGGGCGTAACGGCCCTGGACGTCGGGCACTGACCGCACCGTCTACATGATGACGCGCAAATTACCCGGCATTATTCTTTGCGCCCTGTTGCTGGCGGGTTGTGCCAGCCAGCCCACAGGGGTGATTCCGGATTTACCCTGGGAACAGCGACGGGACAGGCTGGCAACGCTGGAAAACTGGAAGATCAACGGCAAGCTGGCCCTCCGCACGGCGGACATGGCCGAGTCGGCGTCTATGGTCTGGGTACAGGAGGGCGAGATTACCTTCGTCAACCTGACCGGCCCCTGGGGGATCGCCGCAACCCGGTTGCGCTCGGACGGCTCCACCCTGGAAGTCGAACGCGGCGAGGAACTCAGGACGTATGACATCTCGTCCAGCGAGGCCGTTGCCGCCAGCACCGGCTGGGATCTGCCGCTGAAATCCCTGCCGACCTGGGTGCTTGGCGTTCCTTATGCCGATGCCGCCGCTACCGACCTACAGATTGAGAACGACCTGGTGCAGCACTTCACCGAAGATGGCTGGCAAATCCACTACGAACGCTATGACCAATTCGGCCTGTACACGCTGCCCACCCGCATGAGCATCGAACGGGGCGACACCCGGGCTCGCATCATCATATATGACTGGAGCATCTCGCAGCACCGATGAGCATCGCACTAACGGTAACCGCCCCGGCCAAACTTAACCTGTTCCTGCACATTACCGGCCGCCGTTCCGACGGCTACCACACCCTGCAGACACTGTTTCAGCTGCTGGACTGGGGCGATACCCTCCATTTCAGCCCCAACGACTCCGGAGAGTTGACCCTGGCTGGCCCGGACATGGGCTTTGACCCCGCCGATAACCTGATCCTGCGGGCAGCCAGGGCGCTGGGGGGCGAAGGCCGGGGCATGCATATCCAGCTGGATAAGCACATTCCACTCGGGGGCGGCCTGGGAGGTGGCAGTTCAGATGCCGCCAGCACCCTTCTGGCGCTCAACCAGCTCTGGCAATTGGCCCATAGCAATGAGGAATTGCGGGCGATTGGCGCCACCTTGGGCGCCGACGTACCGGTATTTGTGGCCGGCCACAGCGCCTGGGCGGAAGGTATTGGCGAACTGCTCACCCCGGTCGATTTACCCGCCCGCTGGTACCTGGTTGTGTTCCCCGAAACCCCCGTAAATACTGGGGAAATATTTTCCCAGCGGGAATTGACACGGGACAGCGCTCCCATCACAATAGCGGCGTTTTTTGGGGGGCATACTCGAAACGATTGCCAGCCCGTGGTTACTGGCCTGTATCCTGAAATTGCCAACGCTTTGAAATGGTTAGGGAATTTTTCGGAGGCCAGAATAACCGGTACTGGAGCCAGCGTGTTCGCCAGCTTTGATACCCAGGCCGAGGCGAAAGCCATTCAGCAGCAGGCCCCAGGCAGATGGCGCACTATAGTAGCGCGGGGCGTCAATTGCTCACCTGCCCTCGAACAACTTGATTTACCCATTTAGATTATTGGGGTGTCGCCAAGCGGCAAGGCACCAGGTTTTGATCCTGGCATTCGCAGGTTCGAATCCTGCCACCCCAGCCATACAGTGATGGGTGTCATGCGTAGATGCATGGCGCCCGTTTCGCGTGCAAGATTCACTGGATAGCCCAAAAGGTAGCGCGTCGTGTCCTCGAAAATGATGGTATTTACGGGTAACGCCAACCCGGAACTGGCCCACAAAGTGGCCAGCAGGCTGTACCTGTCCATCGGCAAGGCCGACGTTGGCAAGTTCAGTGATGGTGAGGTAGCGGTCGAGCTGAACGAGAACGTGCGCGGCAAGGATGTCTTCGTGCTGCAATCCACCTGCGCACCGACCAACGACAGCCTGATGGAGCTCATCGTGATGATCGACGCACTGCGTCGGGCATCGGCTACACGAATTACCGCCGTGGTGCCCTACTTTGGCTACGCCCGGCAGGATCGGCGGGTTCGCTCGGCGCGGGTGCCAATCACGGCGAAAGTGGTGGCCGATATGATGGTCGCCGTTGGTGTAGACCGGGTATTGACGGTCGATTTGCATGCCGAGCAGATACAGGGGTTTTTCGCCTGCCCGGTGGACAACGTTTACGGCTCGCCGGTGTTGAACGACGACATTGTGTCCTGCAAATACGACAACCTGATGGTGGTATCACCGGATATTGGTGGCGTGGTCAGGGCCAGGGCAATTGCCAAGCAGCTCAATGATGCTGACCTGGCAATCATCGACAAACGTCGCCCGCAGGCCAATGAGGCCCAGGTGATGAACCTGATCGGTGAGGTAGACGGCAGGACCTGCTTGCTGGTTGACGATATGGTCGACACTGCAGGCACCCTGTGCAAGGCGGCCGACGCACTGAAAGAGCGTGGTGCCACCAAGGTCGTGGCCTACTGTACACACGCGGTACTGTCGGGGCGCGCCCTGGAGAATATTGCGGGCTCCCAGCTGGATGAGCTGGTAGTCACAGACACGATTCCCCTGAGTGATGAGGCAAGAAGGGTCAGTAAGATCCGCCAACTCACCATTGCCGACCTGCTGGCGGAATCTATCCGTCGCGTGTCGAACGAGGAATCAATCAGCGCGCTGTTCGATTAAGAACAGCGCTTTTTGCAACCCATTACCGGACTGGTCGCAGGTCTTGTAATGCACAATCAAAGGAGTCATGACTATGTCTGACCAATTTGAACTAAACGCCGAGGTGCGCGAGGACATAGGGAAAGGTGCGAGCCGCCGCCTACGTCGTCACGCCAACAATGTCCCCGCTATTATTTATGGTGGTGGCGAAGATCCCCAGCCCCTGACCCTGGTCCGCAAGGACTTCGAGAAGGCGCTGGAAAATGAAGCGTTCTACTCCCATGTATTGACGATCAACGTGGGCAAGAAGGCGCAACAAGCGATCCTCAAAGATCTGCAGCGACACCCTGCGAAGAACAGCGTGATGCACGCCGACTTCCTGCGTGTCGATGACAAGACCCTGGTCAAAGTGACTGTACCCATTCACTTCCTCAACGAAGAGAAATCAGCTGGTGTGAAACTGGAAGGCGGTATCGTCCAGCACCAGATGACCGAAGTGGAAGTACAGTGTCTACCTGGCGTTATTCCTGAGTACCTGGAAGTCGACATGCTCGAAGTGGCCATTGGTCAGATCGTTCACCTGTCGGATATCGGCTTCCCCGAGGGCGTGGTATCAACCGCACTGTCACTGGGCGAGGATCACGACCTGGCGATTGCTTCCATCATTGCACCGAGAGGCGGCAGTGAAGAAGAAGAGGAACTTGAAGCAGCAGCTGATGAAGCCGGTGAAGAAGGCGGCGAAGAGGCTGAAGAAGGCGACAGCGAGGACTAATCTCCTCGCTGTTGGCGGCACCCGCTTTGGCAGCATCCATCAAAATGATTGTTGGACTGGGCAACCCCGGTGGCGACTACCGGGGTACCCGCCATAATGCCGGTGCCGACTTTGTTGACGCATTGGCACGCCAATGCGGCACCACCTTACAACCAGATTCAAAATTTTTCGGCTTGTCCGGCAGGGTTAACCTTGCCGGCCATGACGTTCGTCTACTGGTACCAACCACATTCATGAACCGCTCCGGCCAGGCCGTGGCAGCCATGGCGACATTCTACAAGTTCGCCGCGGATGAGCTGTTAATCGCTCACGATGAATTGGATATCCCTCCTGGCACAGCCCGCTTCAAGCAAGGTGGTGGTCACGGCGGACACAATGGCCTGCGCGACATTGTGCCGGCACTGGGCAACAACAAAAATTTTCATCGACTGCGGATTGGCATAGGTCACCCCGGTCATGCATCGAAAGTCACCGGCTATGTGTTGGGCAGGCCCTCACAGGTAGATCGCGACCGCATCGATGCCAGCATCGACGAGGCGATTGCCGCCCTGCCACTACTACTGCGTGGCGACGCGACCAAGGCGATGACGCAACTACATAGCTTTAGCGCGGCCTGAGCCGTGCCAGCGACAAGGATCTCTCATGGGTTTTAATTGCGGTATTGTCGGCTTACCTAACGTTGGCAAGTCCACCCTGTTCAACGCCCTGACCAAGGCAGGCATTGATGCAGAGAACTTTCCTTTCTGCACCATTGAGCCGAATGCCGGCATCGTTCCCATCCCCGACCCACGCCAGGACAAGATTGCGGCTATCGTCAAGCCGGAGAAGGTGATCGCCACCACCATGGAGTTCGTCGACATCGCCGGACTGGTGGAAGGGGCCAGCAAAGGCGAGGGCTTGGGTAACCAGTTCCTGGCCAACATCCGTGAGACAGACGCCATCGCTCACGTGGTGCGCTGCTTCGACGACGAGAATGTCATCCACGTGAACAATCGCATCGACCCCAAGGGCGACATAGAGGTCATCAATACCGAACTCGCCCTGGCCGACCTCGAGAGCTGCGAAAAGCAGCTACAGAAGGTTATCCGCACCGCAAAAGGTGGTGACAAGGAATCCATTGCCATGAAGGCGCTGCTGGAGGATAAACTCCTGCCGCACCTGAACGAGGCATTACCGGTGCGCGCCCTGGATCTGACAGATAATGAAAAAGCACTGGCCAAACAGCTGTTCCTGCTGACATCCAAACCTACGATGTACATCGCCAACGTTGACGAGGAAGGCTTCGACGACAACCCCTACCTGGATGTCGTGCGGGAAATTGCCGCCGCAGAGAAGGCGGTGGTGGTACCCATCTGTAACAAGCTAGAGTCGGAAATCGTAGAGCTGGAGGACGACGAG
>CALJFL010000002.1 GCA_938074135.1 uncultured Halieaceae bacterium
CCGGTCGCCAATAGCACACAGGCATCATTGGTCGATGTATCGCCGTCCACGGTTATCCGATTGAAAGACAGATCCACCGCCTCGCTGAGTATCGCCTGCAGCAGCTCCTGGGACACCTCCGCGTCGGTGGCGAGGTAGGCCAGCATGGTCGCCATATTAGGCCGAATCATGCCTGCACCCTTGGCGATACCGGTCACCACATAGTCCTTACCGTCACAGGTAAAGTTGGTGGAACAGCCCTTGGGGCGGGTATCTGTGGTGAGAATGCCCTCGCCCGCCTCGGCCCAACCATCGTCAGCCAAAGCAGCCACCGCGGCCGGTAGTGCGGACACAATCGTGTCCACCGGCAGAGGCTCACCGATAACACCTGTGGAAAAAGGCAGTACCGCCGAGGTCTCGCAAGCTGCCGCTTCAGCGACTGCGGCAGCACAGGCGATAGCGTTGGCCATCCCGGCCGCGCCAGTACCCGCATTGGCATTGCCAGTATTGATCAACAAATAGCGGGGTTGGTTAGCGCATTGTGCCAGGTGATCGCGGGCGACAGTCACCGGCGCGGCGCAAAAGGCATTGCGGGTAAACACCGCTGCACAGCGGCTGCCCGCGCAGGCCTCCATCAGCACCAGGTCCTTGCGACCCGGCGTCTTGATGCCGGCGCTGACGGTTGCCAGGCGTACTCCCGCCACTGCCTTAAGCTCGGGAAGCTCTCCCGGGCCTACCGCCATCGGTCCGCCCCTGAGATCAGAGCTTGCCGTGACACTGCTTGTACTTTTTGCCACTGCCACAGGGGCAGGGATCATTGCGGCCGACCTTGGGTTCGGGTCGGGTGAATGTTTGCGGCCGCTCCGGCTGCGGCGGCTGCTGCTGAGCCTGGGCATCAGCGCCGGTGGCTGCCATACCCGACGCCACCGCATGCTCGAAGGCCAGCTTCTCTCGCTCGGCTTCCTCGCGACGGCGCTGCTCTATCAGTGCAGATTCGTCCTGCCGCTGGATCTGCACATGGCTGAGAAACTTCACCACCTCATACTTGAGGGTGCTGAGTAATTCTTCAAACAGGGCGAAAGATTCCCGCTTGTACTCCTGCTTGGGATTCTTCTGGGCATAGGCACGCAGGTGAATACCCTGGCGCAGATGATCCATGGTTGCGAGATGCTCCTTCCACAAGGTATCCAGCACCTGCAACATAATCTGCTTTTCGATCTTGCGCATGTCCGGCCCGACAGCTTCCGCCTTGACCTCATAGGCCGCCTGCACTTCGCTGCAGATTTTCTCGCGCAACGCTTCCTCATGCAGGTTGTCGTCACTGTCCAGCCATTCCTGCACCGGCAAGGGAGTGGCAAACTCGGCCTCCAGCTGCTTCTCGAGGCCCGCTATATCCCACTGCTCTTCGACACTCATCGGTGGGATAAATCCGTCAATGGCGTCATTGACCACGTCGGCGCGAATGGCCGTGATAGTCTCGGAAATATCCGATTCGGTCAGCAGGTCATTGCGCTGTTGATACACAATCTGCCGCTGATCATTGGCGACATCGTCGTACTCCAGCAACTGCTTGCGGATATCGAAGTTTCGACCCTCCACCTTGCGCTGGGCTTTTTCGATCGCGTTGGTCACCATGCGATGCTCGATCGCCTCGCCCTTTTCCATTCCCAGCGCCTGCATGAAATTCTTCACCCGATCAGAGGCAAAAATCCGCATGAGGTTGTCTTCCAGTGACAGGTAGAAACGGGACAGACCCGGATCACCCTGGCGACCGGCACGGCCACGCAGCTGGTTGTCGATACGCCGCGACTCATGGCGTTCGGTACCGAGAATATGCAGGCCGCCAGCGTCCAGTACCTGCTGGTGACGTTCCTGCCACGCGGCTTTCAGTTCTTCCCGCTTGCCCTCGCTGATCTCGCCCATGGCGGCGATCTCGGCCTCGAGGTTGCCCCCCAGTACAATATCGGTACCGCGGCCGGCCATATTGGTGGCAATGGTCACTACCCCTGGCCGACCCGCCTGGGCGATGATTTCGGCCTCCTGCTCGTGGTACTTGGCATTCAACACCTTGTGCTCAACTTTGGACTTTCGAAAGCGCTGCGATAATTCCTCTGAGGTTTCTACCGAGGCCGTACCTACCAGCACCGGCGCACCACTGTCCATGCAATCTTTAACATCGGCCACGATGGCATCGAACTTTTCTTCCCGGCTCAGGTACACCAGGTCATTGAGATCCTTGCGTTTCTGCTCAACATTGGTCGGGATAACCAGTACTTCCAGGCCGTAAATCTGACGGAACTCAAAGGCCTCGGTATCGGCAGTACCGGTCATACCGGACAGCTTTTCGTAGATGCGGAAATAATTCTGGAAGGTGGTCGAGGCGAGAGTCTGGCTCTCACTCTGAATATTCACCCCCTCCTTGGCTTCAATGGCCTGATGCAGGCCCTCTGATAAACGCCGGCCCGGCATGGTGCGCCCGGTATGTTCGTCAATCAGAACAACCTGGTCATCCTGAACGATGTACTCCACGTCGCGGTGAAACAGCGCCTGTGCCCGTAAGCCGGAGTAAACATGGTGCAGCAGGTTCAGGTTGGTGGCCGCGTACAGGCTGTCCCCTTCTTCCAACAAGCCCTCTTTAGTCAGCAACTCCTCAATGAAGACATGGCCGTCCTCGTTGAGTTCAACCTGGCGCTGCTTTTCATCAATCGTGTAATGGCCGGATTGAACGTCTGTTTCAGATTCGGTTTCTGTCGCAGGCACAAGCGACGGCACCAGTTTGTTGATCCGCTTGTAGAGCTCGGAGCTATCCTCGGAAGCACCGGAAATAATCAGCGGCGTCCGGGCCTCGTCGATGAGGATAGAGTCGACTTCGTCGACAATGGCAAAGCTAAGCTGACCCTGCATTCTGTCCTCCAGAGCGAAGGCCATATTGTCGCGCAGGTAGTCAAAACCAAATTC
>CALJFL010000003.1 GCA_938074135.1 uncultured Halieaceae bacterium
GGTGTTTTCACAGTGTACCCATAACGGGGTTAGGATCCTCACGCCGCACCAGGCAAGGGTCCGGGTCGATCTGGCGTCGGGGAAGCTGCAGGTCTATTGCCCTCACCCTGCCGCTCGAATAGGGCAGCATCTTAGCTGATAGAGCCGGCAGGGCAAAACGGAGTTTTATGCCACTGACCCTGTAGCCTCAAGGCGGGCTGATCTGACGAGCGGGTTGAGCGGGGCACCTCATGCTTAAAATTAGATATGGCGACATATTCATATATATTACATAGATAATTATCTATGTATATTTAGCGAATATAACTATTCTGGCAGTGGGCAGGAAGCGACCTACCCGTCGCAGGGGTAGTGGTCCTTGATGATGTCGTAGAGCGACAGGGACAATTCGCTACCGTCGTCAGTTGCCCGTGCGCTGAGTTCGCCGGCCAGTGTCTCCACCACGTCAGCGCGGGAGGTCGACTCGGGCAGGCAAAAATGAGCCAGCGCTGTTGCCGGCAATGCAGACCAGCATTATGGCGCTGCGGGCACCGTGTTTAACGCGTGTCACTAGCTTGCTCATGCTCGTTGTCCTTGCCGGTTATCGAAGTCTGGCGTGCCCTGGTAAGGCGCGCGGTCAGGTATTTGCTCGCAGTATTCCTCGAGGAACGTCAGCGCAGGTGAGCGCGGCTCCCATAATAATTGACGAATACCGGCAAGAATCTTTCGCAGATCTGCATGGCTGTGGGCCGAGGCACCGAGGTGTCCCAGCTTGCGGCCTTCTCTGGCTTGCTTGTTGTACCAGTGCAGGGATACCTGGGCTGGCAATTGCGGCAGGTCGGGAGCGCGTTCCCCGTGCCCGAGAATATTGACAATACCGTGGTACCGATCCGGGTTTGCGCGCCCCAGGGCCATGCCGAGGATAGCTCTTAAATGGTTTTCAAACTGGCTGGTCAGATTGCCCTGCAGCGTCCAATGGCCGCTGTTATGAACCCGCGGCGCCAGTTCATTAACCAATAGTTCACCGTCAACCAGAAAGCATTCCATGGCCAGCACACCCACGTAATTCAGTCCCTCCAGCAAGGCGACGATGTTGGCCTTGCCGCTTGCTGCGATGCTGTCGGGTAATGTGTCAAAGGGGGCCAGTGACGACGTGAGTACGCCCTTGCTGTGGCGATTTTCTGTCGCTGGATATACGTGGATCTCGCCGGTAGCCGATCGCGCGGCTATCAGGGATAGCTCGCAGTCAAAGTCCATAAATTGCTCGACCAGCCAGTCACCGGTTTGGCGTTCAGCGAGGAAGGCGCGCAACTCGAAGTCGCTGTGGATCCGCCATTGTGACTTGCCGTCATAGCCCTCGCTGGCCGCCTTTATTACCAGTGGATATCCCAGCGATTGGGTCGCGCTCTTGAGTTCCTCTGCACAGCGCGCCTCCCGATACGGAGTTGCGGCGATAGCAAGGGACTCCAGCAGTTTTTTCTCGCGAATACGGTGTTGGCACTGGTGCACCGCGTCTGCGTCGGGGAAGACGCTAACGTGATCAGCCAGTGCGCGCAGCAGGCCAGTATCAACACTTTCTCTTTCGACCGTAACGACGTCCGGGTTACCCAGTGCCTTCAACAGGGCCTGTGGGTTGACCGGCTCGCGGGTTGACCAGTGGGCGATCTGTCCCAGTCCGTCGACGCATTCCGTGGACTCGTTATCGCAAGCCAGGAAGCTGAACCGTATACCCATTGGCCAGCCTGCCAGGGCCAGCATTCTGGCCAGTTGTCCACAACCTACTATAGCAACCTTATTCATGTGACAGCCTCCGTTACGTTATCAGTTAAAGCCTGGCGCCAGCCGCCCAGGCGACCAGCGAGTTCCCGGTCAGACAGCGCCAGTATTTGAGCCGCCATCAGGCCGGCATTGGCGGCGCCACCAGTGCCGATGGCCTGCGTGGCCACCGCCACACCTTTGGGCATCTGCACGATGGACAGCAGGCTGTCCATGCCATTGAGTGCCTTGCTGGTGACGGGAACCGCTATGACCGGCACCAGTGTTAATGCTGCGACCATCCCGGGCAGATGGGCGGAACCGCCGGCGCCGGCAATAATCGCCTGAATGCCGCGTTCTGCGGCGCAGCGGGCGAAGTCGTATAGCCGCGTAGGCGTGCGGTGCGCAGAGACGATGCGAGTCTCAAAAGGCACGTCCAGTTCAGTGAGAAGGTCTGCTGCATGCTGCATAGTCGGCCAGTCCGATTGTGAGCCCATGATGATGCTGACCAGGGGCGGCGAGCTTGCGTTGGATGTCGTCATTACGCGTTTTTCCTCATTGTGTTTTCGATAGCCAGTCAACGGTGGCGAGATAGAGCGGAATCCCGACCAAGACGTTGAATGGAAAGGTCACGCCCAGTGAAGCGGCAATGGACAGGCCATGGTTGGCGTCTGGAAGTGCGGTACGCATGGCCGCCGGTACTGCAATGTAGGAGGCGCTGGCCCCCAGCGTGGCCAGCAGAACAATGCCGCCAGCGCCAAAGCCCAGAAGGTGTGCCAAGGCGCCACCCAGGGCGGCTCCCACCAATGGCATCAGTACCGCGAATGCAGTAATAAAAGGCGCCGCCAATCTGATATCTGAGATGCGGCTGGCAGCGACGATGCCCATTTCCAGCAGGAACAGGGCAAGCACGCCGTGGAAGAGGTCGCCAAACAGGGGCATGATCGAATTAACCTGCTCGCCAGCGAGGTAGCCAATAATCAGGCTACCGCTCATCAGCACGATGCCCTGATTGCAGGTCATTTCATGCAGCAATTGCCCCCAGCGTACTTTCTCTCCGCCCTGGCGCGCCATTGCGATACCCACAGCGATGGCGGGCATTTCCAGCAAGACAACGAACAGGGGAAAGTAGGCCTCGTAGGCGATACCGCGAGATTCCAGTACCGCAACCGCCACGGCGTAGGTGGCAACGCTAACCGAACCGTAATGAGCGGCGATCGATGCCGAATCCGTTCTGTTTAACTGACCAAATCGAAACAGTAGCGGGAATGCAATCAGCGGGATCGCGATTCCAAGCGTTATGACAGCCAGTGATTGCGGCAGCAAAATCGGTGAGGCGTGCTGGGAGAGGGCAATGCCGCCTTTCAGGCCGATAGCTATCAGCAGGAATATGGTCAGGCTTTGATACAGCGCCGGTGGTAGCTGCAGGTTCGATTTAACCGCTCGCGCCAGTGCACCGAGGATGAAAAACGCGACGACAATGTCGAGTTGCATCGGTTATTACGCCTGTCGACTTGAGCCGATGCTATTGAAGCGTCGGGCGGTAACAGTGCGGGCGGCGTGTTTGATACGGTTGCCAACTCTGCTGGCTACAGCAAGGCCACTGATCCCACAGCCGACAGCGAACAGTCCCCAATCTACGATATCGGCAGAAGCCAATGCGGCACCGAGCACGACGATGCAGATACCAGTGGCGAGGCTGAAGTAGAATTGACTGTCGTGCATGGGAACCCTCCGGGGAGTCAGTAGTTGACGATGGGGAGGATGATTGCAGAAGTATTAAATAGATAAAAATAGATATTATTTAATTTCTAAATAGATGATAGGCTATTAAAAAGTAATCCTAGATTTGTTGACCGCAGGAGTTGCGTCATGAGTTCCCGAATCCATGCCCGTGTGGGCACTATCAGGCAGCTTGAGATTCTGCTGTGTGTCTATGATCTGGGCAGCATCAAGTTGGCGTCAGAGCAGTTGCACCTGACCCAGCCAACGGTATCCATGCAATTGAAGAAGTTGTCAGAGGCTATTGGTACACCGCTTTACGATCGTCAGGGTAAATCCAGACGCTTCACCGATGCCGGAGAAGCTGTCGTTGCCACGGCGCGGGAGGTGCTGGACAGCTTATCTCGCCTCGAAATGGAATTGTCTGACCTGCGAGGGCTGAAGGCGGGGACACTCAACCTGGCGGTGGTAACGACTTCCAAGTACTTTATTCCGCATCTGTTGGGGCCTTTCTGTAAGCGCTATCCTGACGTCGATATCAACTTCAAGGTGGGTAACCGGCAGAATATTATCGAGCGGCTGCAATCTGGCCACGATGACTTCTACGTTTTCAGCCACCCCCCCGAGGAAGGAGACTTCGAAGTCACGGAGTTCCTGCCCAATCCGCTGGTTGCGATTGCCCCTGTTGATCACCCACTGGCAGGTAAATCGCGCATAGACATCGCCGAGATCGCCAATGAACCGTTTCTTGTGCGCGAGCACGGCTCAGGCAGCCGCCATGCGATCGAGCGGCATCTGCGCCGGCTGGGTGCATCAGTATCAGTGCGGATGACTATCGAGAGTAACGAGGCGATCAAGCATGCGGTGATGTCAGGGCTGGGGATATCGATCGTCTCGGCCCATACATTGACGTTTGGTGGCAGCGCCGGTCTGGCGGAGCTCGATATCAAGCAGTTGCCTATCGATTCACGCTGGTACCTGGTCCGACAGCGCGAGCGTCGTTTGTCGTTGATCGCCAAAACGTTTCTGAATTACCTGCAGACTGAAGGCCAGGAGAGCATGATCAGTGAGCTACGCCGCACCACCGGCTAGTGCGGCTTGGTGAGGTCTACAGGCGGCGTACCTTGAATTTGCGACCCTTGATACGACCGTTTATCAACCGCCCCAGTGCCTGCTTGGCGAATTCTCGCTCGATGGCAACATAAGCCTGTGAGTCGGTGACATCGATCTTGCCGACAGCAGATCCGGGGATACCTGCTTCTCCAGTAAGTGCACCCAGGATATCCCCTGGGCGCACTTTCTGCTTTCTCCCTCCGGCAATGCAAAGCGTCACATAGGGCGCTGGAGCCATACCCTCGCCACTGGGTTTGAGTTGCTCGATAGGTTCAAACGCCAATTCGCGTTGTAATTGCTTGCCGATACTGTCGAGTTTGTAGCGCTCCGAATCGGCAAGCAGGCTCAGTGCCAGTCCGTGCTTCCCGGCACGGCCGGTACGGCCTATACGGTGAACATAGACGTCGGCATTGCGCGGCAGTTCGAAGTTGATAACCGCCGCCAGGTCGTCAATGTCCAGACCGCGGGCCGCAACGTCTGAGGCCACCAGCACCGTGCAGCTTTGCTGCCGAAACTGGACCAGAACCTGGTCCCTGTCGCGTTGCTCCATGTCGCCGTGCAATGCGGTTGCACGGATGCCGCACTGATCGAGGTAGTCGCACACCTCTCTTACGTGCTGCTTGGTGTTGCAGAAGATCACGGTAGATTCCGGGTGGAAATGGGTGAGCAGTGTGACGACGGCGGCAAGTCGTTCGCTCTTGGCACAGATAAAGAACTGCTCATCAATTTTGTTTTGACTGGTAATCGACTCAACGGAGATAAACTCGGCATCACTTTGAAACCGGTCGCTCAGGCTCTTTATGTCGTCAGGATAGGTCGCGGAAAACAGCAGTGTTTGGCGTTTGGCAGGCGTCAGCGCGACGATCGCGGTAAGGTCATCCACAAAACCCATTTCCAGCATTCGGTCAGCTTCGTCGAGCACCAGCGTCTTGATCCGAACGATGGTCAACGTCTGTTTGCGCAGGTGATCAGAAATACGCCCCGGGGTACCAACAACCACATGCGCCCCGTGCTCCAGGGAACCGATCTGCGGGCCGATCGGTTGGCCGCCACACAGGGTGACCACCTTGATATTCTGCTGGTAGCGGGCCAGGCGTCTTATTTCCGCGGCTACTTGCGTGGCCAGCTCGCGCGTAGGGCATAACACCAGCGCCTGGGTACCGAAATCCCTCGGGTTAAGCACAGTCAGCAGCGGCAACGCGAAGGCGGCAGTTTTGCCGCTGCCGGTTTTCGCCTGCGCGATCAGATCCTTGCCGGCAAGCGCCAGGGGTAGGGTGGCTTGCTGGATTGGGGTCATCTCGCGGTAGCCAAGACTGTCCAGGTTTTCTACCTGGGCAGGCGCAATGGGCAACAGCGAAAAGAGTGCTTCTGTGTCCGAGGTCAAGTAGGTAGGGGCTCCCGCCAGGCGGAGTTCAACAGGTGAACGTGAGGCGCGATTGTAACACGGGGGGTGTTGCCAATACCCCCTCTACCCTAAGCGCTTGTAGCGGTTCGGCGCCCGTCACCGTCGCCCGCTGTAAACTGAACGATTCCCGATTAGGACTACAGGCTTTGTGCTTGTCTGGCGGCGGCCTCTTGCAACAGATGCCACAGCTTCGCCACCTGTTCTCGCGCGGTGCCTTCAACCCCGATGGATACGCGTGCCATCCAGCGGTCATCCAGTACTGATGGCGTCAGGAAGGCTTCCCCGGAGGCGTTGATACTCTCCACCCAGGCCAGGGTATGTTGGTCTAGGGCTTCGCCGGTCAGCTTTTTACCCTCGCTATCGAGGGGTGTGTGCCTGATACAGACAGTTTGCAGGGGTACTGGCGCCACTACTTCCCAGCCGGGCTCTGCGGCAACCTGTGCGGCAAACCAGTGGGCATTTTCAAGATCCCGGCGCAGGCGCTGACGAATGGCCTCCGGGCCATCGAGGCGCAGGTGAAACCACAGTTTCAGCGCGCGGAAGCGGCGACCCAGCGGAATGCCCCAGTCGCGATATTGCACAACCTCGCCATCCGCCGCTGAGCGCAGGTAGGCGGGGTTGGTCGACATGACCTGCTGCAGGAACTGTGGATCGCGGACATAAAACAGGGCGGTGTCGAGGATAGTACCCATCCACTTGTGGGGGTTCCAGGCCAGCGAGTCGGCCAGCTCAACGCCTTCCCACAGATGTCGATATTCGGGCAACAGCATGGCTGATCCCGCCATGGCGGCATCCACGTGCAACCAGATCCCGTGCTGCCTGGCGATGGCAGCAATGTCCGCCACCGGGTCCATGGCGGTGGTGCCGGTGGTGCCCACCGAGCACACGATACCAGCGGGAACTCTCCCGGCTGCCAGATCCTGCTCGATGGCCGTGGCCAGTGCCGGGGCCAGCATGGCGCGGCTATGAGGATCCTCAGCAATCAGTCGCAGATTGTCGTTGCCAAACCCGGCCAACTGCACGGCCTTGGCCACGGAAGAGTGGGCCTGCGCAGTGCTGTAAACCACCAGCGGGTTCTGCACCGATTGCAGTCCACCGCGATTCTTGCTGATATCACTGGCCTGCTCTCTGGCCAGGATCATGGCAGTGACGCCAGCGGTGGAAGCGGTGTCATGAATCGTTCCGTGCCAGTTTTCGCTGAGACCGGTAAGTTGTCGCAACCAGTCGCAGACCACTTCTTCCACCTCGGTCAGCGCGGGGCAACTCTCCCAGGAGATGCCCAGTGTGCCCATGCCGGAGCTGGTGATGTCACCCAGTACGGAAGCGAGTGAGGCGTTGGACGGGAACCAGCCAAAATGCATCGGGTGCTGCACCTGTGTGACACCGGGTACCACAATGGTGTCCAGGTCCGCGAGCAGCTGGCTAAACTCCTCAGGCTCCTGGGGCGGTTCGGTCGGGAGCCCCGCCTTAACCTCGCCGGGGCTGATTTGCGCGCGCACCGGCAGGTCTGGAATCCGCTCGCGGTAGTCGGCGATCCAGTCGATAAGTTGGTGTCCCGCTGCGCGGAACTCTTCCGGGGTCATGACAGCTCTCTCCCAATACGACGTCGTGTGCGGAGGCACAATACAACAAAGCGGGCAGGGGGTCGAAGTGTTGCTCCAGAACGGTGAAGCGACGCGAGTGATCATACGCTGTGCTAGGGTTAGGTAGCCATGAATGAGCTCGGGAGTGACGGCGATGAAGATTGGTATGGGGCTGCGCAATATGGGTGATGTGGCGGACCGCGCCACACTGACTGACTGTGCACAGGCGGCGGATAGCGCCGGCATTGATTCACTGTGGGTATTCGATCATGTTGCCATACCACCCGACGAGGCCGAGGGCTCTGGTGGCCTCTACCTGGATCCGCTGGCAACCCTGGCCTATGTGGCCGGGTGCACCCGACGAATTGGCCTGGGCACTGGCGTGCTGGTGGTGCCATACCGGCCGCCGCTAATTACCGCCAAATGGCTCGCCACCATACAGCAGCTATCGGACAACCGTTTGTTGATTGGCGCAGCGCCCGGCTGGATGGAGGCAGAGTTTACCGCCTTGGGCATCGACCGGCGCAGCCGCGGTCGGATTACCGACGAAACACTGGACTTTATTCACCGGTGTTTCAGTGACGATCACAATAGTGCCAATGGTCAGCCGTTCCTGTTCAGGCCGCGGCCCCCGCGGCCGCCGATTTTTGTAGGTGGCGATGGCGAGCACGCTATTGAGCGCGCCCTGAAGTTGGGCGATGGCTGGATTCCGATTGGGAAGAAGCCCGAGGAGTTACAGCCGGTGATTGCCGACTACCGGCAGCGCGCCGCGGCGGCCGGCAAGGCTGATCCGCAAATCGTTACCTTCAGCCGGCTCAACAGCGACGACCTGGGAGAAGCGGAGGCTACCATAGCGGGGTTTGCTGATGCCGGTGTCGATCGACTGGTCTGGATCTGCCCTTACGAGAGCGCCGATCACTGTCGCAGCGAACTGGATAAAATGCAGCCCCTGGTGGCGGGCCAGGGTGCCAGCGCCTAGCGGTCGCACACACGCCGTCAACGCGCCAGGTAGTCCTCGCGAATTTTCCGCTTGAACAGTTTGCCACTGGCATTCTGGGGCAGTGGATTGTCGACGATCTCGATGTAGCGCGGCACTTTGAAGCCGGCCAGCTTGTTGGCCAGGTGACTGCGCACATCGGCCTCGGTCAAACCGGAGGATTGCTGGGGATAGGCTACCAGCATAAGTTCTTCCCCCATGGCCTCGTCGGGTACGCCAAACACCACGACCTCCTGCATGCCCTCGATCGCGTAGGCGCAGTGCTCGATTTCGCCGGGATAAATATTCTCCCCGCCGCGGATGACAATCTCCTTGATACGGCCGGTAATGTGGAGAAAACCATCGCTGTCGAAGCGGCCCAGATCGCCGGTTTTCAGCCATTCCCCGTCGCGTATTTCGGCACTGGCCTCGGGACGGTTCCAGTATCCAGTACAGACCGTAATACAGCGCACCTGTATTTCTCCAATCTCGCCCTCGGGCAAGACGTTGCCATCGCGGTCAACGAAACGAAAATCGGCGATGGGTGATTTCACCCCGGACGCTTCCGGGTTCAGGTCGAATATTTCACCGACCATGGTGGTGCCAACGGCCATAGTTTCCGTCATGGCATAGCCCGCAGAACGACTGACCCGATCGATCTTGGACTCTATCAGGGCTGGCAGCGCTTCCGGGGTGGCTGCACCGGCGGCGCCGACCCGAAACAGTGAACTCGTGTCGTAGTCTTCGAATGCCGGGTCGGTAAACAGGGCCTGTAGCACCGCTGGCACACTGGTCATTCCCGTGATCTTCTCCGACTCGATCAATTGCAGTGCTTTTTTGGTATCCCACTTGTACATCAGTACGACTTTCTGACCCATTTGCAGTGGCACCAGCAGGCCCGACAGCAAGCCGGTGCCATGGAACAGCGGGACCGTCAGTAATGGGGTCTCCTGGACAGCGCCGCCGCGCAACTCCCTCGGGCCTTCCATGGACATGGTCAGGTAGCCGATGAAATACAGATTCATCAGCGCCTGGCTGATACCGATATGCAGGTGCACTGTGCCCTTGGGCATACCGGTGCTGCCCGAGGTGTACATGATCATTGCCGGATCTTCCGGCGAGACTTCAGCGACCTCGAAGTTACCGCTGGGGGCTGCGGCCAAAACCGCATCAAAGTCGGCGACATTGTCGGCCGGGTAATCTTGATCACCACCGGCAACAATGATGGGTAAAGTATCACCGAGCCTGGTGCCGTCGAGTAGCGCGAGTCGCTGGGGGTCACAGACAAGGACGGAGGCGCCGCAATCGTCGAGACCGTATACCAACTCGTCGGTTTTGCCCCAGCTGTTCAGGGGTACCGCAATGCCTCCGCAAAAGACGGTGGCCACAAATGCGATAGACCACTGTGGGCAGTTGCGCATTGCAATCGCCACTCGATCGCCTTTGCCAATGCCGTAGCGCTCACGCAACTGCTTGCCGAACTGGTCAACTGCGACGAAAAATTCGTCAAAGCTCAGGCGCTGGTCCTCATAGACCACGAACGGCTTGTCGCCGTGGCCACGGCCCGCCTGCAGCAACTGGACCAGGTCGGTGGGGGCGGCGGCGAATCCTCTGCGTACCTCCCCGCCAATGGTAAAGTCCTTCATCTGGAAGGGCGTGCCGGGTGCGCTGAGCTCGGCGATCTTGTTTTTTACGTCCAGTGCAGTGAAAGTCATGATGTGCTTCCGTTAGGTACATCGAAGTGAGTATGCTAGATTTTAGTGGGTCTACACCAGAGGTAACAGCATCATGGCGCGCTCCGAGCTGATTAATATTGCACGGCACGTTATCGCCCACGGCAAGGCCGGCACAATGGAACAGGCCGACGAGGTGATGCAACTACCGGCGTCGGTGTATTACGACGAAAACCGCTTCCAGCTCGAGCTGCAGCGTGTGTTCAAGCGCGTCCCACTGCTACTTGGACCGTCCTGTGAGCTCGCCCAGCCCAATGATTTCAAGACCGTTCGCGTTGCCGATATGTCGGTTATCGTGTCCCGTGGCAAGGACGGTCGGGCGCGAGCGTTCATGAATGCCTGCACTCATCGCGGCGCCAGGCTGGTGAGCGATGAAAGCGGACAGCGCAGCCGCTTCTCCTGCCCCTACCACGGTTGGACATTTGCCAATGACGGCACGCTTATCGGGGTATCAGCGCAGCAGGATTTCGGCGATATCGACAAGTCTCTCTATGGCTTAAAGGAACTGCCTGTGTACGAAAGCGCCGGCATGATCTGGGCGGTCCTCGATCCCGACTCGACCCTTGATATAAGCGCCTTCCTGGCAGGTTACGACGATATGCTGTCGGCCTTCGGTTTCGAGGATTGGGTTTACGTTGCCAAAAGAACCTTTAAGGGACCGAACTGGAAGCTCGCCTACGATGGCTATCTCGAGTACTACCATGTGCCTGTACTGCACGGGGAGACCTTTGGCAGGGACTCGACCAACCGTGGCCTGTACTATTCCTGGGGCCCGCATCAGCATATCAAGTCGCCGGCCATGGAGAAGGATCATGTGGCTACCGAAACGCTGGGCTATATGGCGGGTATCGCCGATCAGCCGGAAGACAGCTGGGATCTTGAAACCTTGACCTATGGCGTCTGGACGGTGTTTCCCACGACCTCGATAGCCTCTTTTGCAGCGGGCGGCAGAGGGGTCATGGTATCGCAGATATTTCCCGGTGAGCACGTCGGCGAAAGTATCACCACGCAGTATTACATTATGGATGCGGCACCAGCCGACCCGGAGGCCGCCGAGGCGCAGTTTGACTTCTTTCAGCAGGTGGTAATGCAGGAAGACTATGCAATGGGCGCCTCGGCCCAGGAAGTGTTACCCGGTAGCGGCATAGACCACGTGCTGCTTGGCCGTAATGAATTGGGCAACCAGCATTTTCACAGTTGGGTGGAGAAGGTCTGTGAGGCCGAAACCGACCAGCAGTTTCAGGCCCTGTTTGCTGATGCCGAGCGTGGCAGGGGTATCCCCAGAGCGGCCAGCGGCTGAGGCCTTTGCGCGCAGCCCCTCACTTGATTACCGCCAGCCAGACCTAATCCCGTTCAATCCAGCTCAAAAACCATGTGCACGGTGGCGCGGATCTCGCTCTCGCCAACGGCGATCGGTACGTCCGCCGCCGACTCGGCCATCATTGCGCTACGCATCATCATCGGCGGCCTGGGGACAGCGATACCCGACTCGCTAATGGATAGCACGTCGCCGAGATCGACATCGGCTGCGTCAACATAGAGTTCAGCGCGCTTGCGGGCGTCAGCTACAGCCAGTTGCCTCGCCTTGTCTACCAGCTTACCGCGCTCGGAGAAATCAAAGCGGATATTACCCAGTTGGTTGCTACCGGCTTTCACCAGTGCGTCGAGCAGGGCGCCCAGCTCGTCGAGGTCACGTACCCTGATCGTCAGCTGGTTCGATACCCGGTAACCATCGATTTTGGGGCTGCCAGTATCATTGCGCTCGCGGCGGTATTGCGGCGAGATGTTAAAATTACTCGTTTGACGGTCTTTGGCAGCAATGTCCAGATCGTCCAGTACTTTCATCAGCCCGTTCATGGCTGCTGTGTTGGCGTCAAGGGCAGCTTCCGGGGTGGCTGCTTCGGTTGTAACACCGGTACTGACCATCGCCATATCCGGCACTGCGGTGACTACGCCTTCGCCGGTGACAGATACGGTTGCGCCCATATCACTGGCGTTGGCGGTATTGGCCAGGGCAAGCAGGGCGAGCAGTAGTAGGGAAGATAGGGCAGTAAAATGTTTCACGGTGTTCTCCAGAGAGTAAATTGCAGGCACTTGCGGATAGTCTAGTCTATCTGCAGCGGTTTTATTCGCGGTTATAGACCTCGCACTAGCGCAATAGTTTCAAGGGTGCAGCTGCCGTTAGGCTGGACACGCAATCAGGTACGGATGTGATTAGAGAATGAAAGCCAGGTCAGCAGACATTATTGTCATTGGCGGCGGTATAGCAGGTATTTCCGCGGCTGCGCAGTGCGCCCTGGATGCACAGGTGACACTGGTGGAAATGGAGTCGCGTCCCGGTCTGCATGCCACTGGGCGTTCCGCGGCATTCTTCTCGCCGGCTTATGGTAATGCCGTGGTGCGTGACCTGACTGCCGCCAGTGAACATTTCTTCCGCAGCCCGCCGGACGGTTTCGTTGACGTACCCCTGCTGAGACAACGCGACTGCCTGTTTGTCGGCAGGCGTGATCAGCTACAGTCTCTGGCCGATCTTGAAGCGGAGATCTCTCTGCTGCGGCCGATAGATACCACAGCGATTTGCTCGCGGGTGCCAGCGTTCCGCCCAGGCTACCTGGCGGGCGGCTTGAGTGATACCACTGGCGGCGACCTCGATGTCGATGCGCTTCACCAGGGCTATCTGCGCCAGTTCCGCGCGCGTGGCGGGCAGCTTGCGGTCGACAATGAGGTGCAGTCGCTGCGCCGGGTCGATGGCCAGTGGCATGTGCGCACTGAAAGCGATCTCTACTGTGCGCCGCTGGTGATCAACGCCGCTGGGGCTTGGGCAGACCCGGTGGCAGCGAGAGCGAACCTCGGGCCATTGGGAATAGAACCCCGGCGCCGGTCTGTGCTGCTGGTCGATGCGCCGGACAAGTATGATATCGCCGATTGGCCATTGGTGGTCGACGCTGATGAGGCGTTTTACTTCAAGCCTGAGGCGGGACAATTACTACTGTCACTTGCCGACGAGACCCCGTCGCCGGCCTGTGACGCGCAGCCCGAGGAACTCGATCTGGCCATCGCGATTGATCGGGTGAGCAAAGCCCTGGATATCGAGGTGCGGCGAATCAATCACAGCTGGGCCGGCCTGCGCAGCTTTGCCCCCGATAGCACTTTTGTGGTCGGCGAGGATCCTCGGGCCGGCGGGTTTTTCTGGCTGGCAGGGCAGGGCGGCTATGGTATACAGTCTGCTCCGGCGCTGGCGCATCTGAGTGCCCACCTGGTTACCGGACAGACTCCGCCCGCAGATTTTTCTGCGGTTGTGGACCATTGCGACAGTGTAACGCCGGCACGTTTGATCGATGCCTGACCATAAATATAACGAAAGGAAATAGAAGATGAGTTGTTGGAACTTTGCTGAAACGGTTTACAGTCTGGGTGAGGGTCCCACCGCCGATCATCCCGCGCTGATCCATGACGACCTCATAATTTCCTACAGCGAGCTGCGCCATCGCGCCAGCGGCATAGCAAGTTACCTCAACTCCCTGGAGCTGCCCGCAGGATCCCATGTGGGCCACTACCTGCGTAATTCCAACGCCTACATGGAGATGTTTGTCGGCTCGGGTCTGGCCGGCCATGCTCACGTCAATGTCAATTATCGCTATCGCGATGAGGAACTGATCGGCCTTGCTAATGGGCTGGATCTTCGCGTGCTGGTCTATGATGCCGAGTTCGCCGACCGGGTGGCGGCCATCCGCGATCGTCTGGAAGCAACCGTTGCCTTTATCGAGGTCGGTGGTGATGAGCCGGCTGCCGATTTCGCTGTGCCCCTGGTCTCACTCTATGATCGGGCGACTGACGATTTTCAGACCAGAACCTCCAGCGACGACCTCATACTTATTGCCACCGGTGGCACCACCGGGCTCCCGAAAGGGACCCAATGGCGCAACGAGGACCTCTGGCGCAAGATGGGCACCAGTACCCAAATGGCCCTCGAACCGTTGCAATTAAAGGATCATCCGGTGGAGCTTGCTGAGCATGTCAGCAATGTGAGTTCACTGCCGAGTCCGCCAGCCTTTCTCTCGCTGTCGCCGCTGATGCACGGGGCGGGATTGATGACTGCGATTTTGATGATCGCCCAGGGGGTGCCGGTAGCGACCGTATCTGGCGTCAAGTTCGATCCTGACGCGACCCTTTCCTTTATCCAACAGCATGGTGTGGGCTGTGTTGTCCTGGTTGGCGATGCGTTTGGTACCCCCTTGGTCGACGCGCTGGACAAGCGCACAGATGAGAAGCTGATCGACTCCCTCATGGTACTCATATCCTCAGGCGCTTCACTGGGTCCTGAAACACGAGCGGGACTGCAGCGACACAATCCCGCTCTTGTGGTCGTCGATACCCTGGGTTCCTCTGAATCATCGGGCTACGCCATGGCGACGGGAGAGGCCGGTGTGTTCGCGCCGCTGCCCAAGGTTCGTGTGCTCGATGACCAGCTCAATGATGTAGTGCCCGGCAGCGACACGATAGGCATGGTTTATTACAGTGGTTACAAGCCCATCGGTTATTACAATGCGCCGGAGAAAACGGCCGAGACTTTCCCGGAGATCGATGGTCAGCGTTACGTCATGACCGGCGATCGTTGCACCGTTCGCGAGGACGGTAACCTGGTGTTGTTGGGACGTGACAGCACGGTCATCAATACCGGCGGTGAGAAGGTGTACACCGTGGAAGTGGAAAGAGTGCTGGTGGATTACCCGGCCATTACCGATGCGCTGGTTGTCGGTCTGCCGCATCCGCACTTTGGAAAAATGGTGGTTGCCGTCGTCGAAGGCCCTGGCCTGGATAGCAAAACGCTGGACGTCGATGGCGTGCGAGCCCATGTCGCTGCGCATCTGGCGGACTATAAGGTGCCCCGTGAAGTGCTGGCTATCGAATCACTACAGCGAGCACCGAATGGTAAGCCCGATTATGCCTTTGTCACTGATTATGCCAGTGACACCCTGGCGGGCTGAAACGTAACAGGCCAGGAGAGGTTGCTGGTCTGGTCAAGCCTTGCGCAGCGCCAGCCACCACTTTTCCAGTTCAATTGGAAATTCCGCCGCCTGTGTCTTGACCAGATCTGATTCGCCATCGGGAACAGTCTGGTTTCTGGTTGGGTGCAGGGGCGAGGCCTGCGGCACCGGGTCTACGGTTTCCAGGTCGAGTTCGGCAATGCACTCGGCGAAGCGCTCCATTTGACCCTCATGATGATCGCTGGCCTGATGCCGCCAGAAGGCCAGACTGTCTTCGAAGCTCAGCAGGCAATAATAATTTCCAGGCGTCCGGCCGCGCCAGTATTCGTAGCGCACAATGCCTTCCTCGTGGCCGTGCGTCTGCTTGTACATGTAAGCCATCACCTCTTCGAACTGGGCTTCCTTGCCGGGGTGAATCTGGATATTTGCCAAAATAGTGCTCATGAGCCTTGCTTCCATGGTTGCCGGACGGCTTGCCGTCGGTGTGTTGTCTGAGCGGCTCGATAACTTACCACCTCAAGCCTTTTTGAAACGTAGCGACAGCGCCAGGGTGCCCAGCATGATGCCGCTCTGGTGCTCGAAGCTATTGCCCGGTGCATACTCCAGAGTGTCTGTTCTCTCCAGGAGTCGCTCCCAGGCGATAACCTGTTCCAGTCTGGAGATGCCAGCCCCGGGACAGGTCCGCGGGCCCTGCGAAAAGCTCAGGTGATTGCCCAGTGCCTTGCGCTCCAGGTCTATCTCATAGGGGCAGCTGTATTGTTTTGGATCCACGTTGCCGGCGCCAAAGCGAATGTGCAGTACTGAACCGGCGGGAACCTCGACGTCCTGAAAAACCTCATCGCGGGTTGTCATTCGGGTAGATAATCCCTGGGTGGGCGCGCGCAGGCGCAGACACTCTTCGGTAAAGGCGCGAATATGATCCGGCTTCTGCTGTAGTTTGGCGAATAGCGCCGGGTCATCGCACAGCAACTGTGCGCCTTCTTCCAGCGCGTACTGGGTGGTTTCCAGTCCCCCCAGCACCATCAGGTAAACAATGCCGGCGATTTCGGCATCGGTGAGCAAGCGGTCAAGTGCCTGATAGCGCACAGTTGTCAGGGCACTGATCATGTCATCACCGGGATTGGCTCGTTTTTTTACGACCATGTCCTCAACGTATTCGCCGAAGCCCGCTACACTCTCTGCCTGTCGCGCGGCGTCTGCTTCGTTGAGTATATTCAGGTGGCCCTGCCCGTAGACAAAGCCAATCACCAGGGCGCTGCCCCAGGCCTCCAGTTGCGGTAAATCTGCCAGCGGAAAGCCGAGCACCCGGGCCATGATGATCTGGGGCAGGGGCTTGGCAAATTCCTGAATGAATTCCACCGTACCTTTACCATCGCCGTCGTCCCGGTCTATCCAGCGATCAATCAGCTCGTCGACAACACCGGTTATCATCTCTTTATGGCGTTTGGCACCGGGTCCGACCCAGGGGTCTGTCAACTCCTTGCGATGCGTTCGCCACAGTTCGATAGTCGGCCTTAGGGTGCGAGCCGACTCCAGGGCGATATCAAAGCGCGCGGGGTCTTTTGGCGGTTGCTCGCCGCGGTCGAGCATGGCCTGCATCTCGTTGACCCAGAGGCTCATAATCGGCGTGTATCGTGCGGGGTCTTTTACCACCCGCTCGATGTCTTCGTGGCGGGTCAGCACGAAGGCGTCGCTTTTTCCGTCCAGCCCTTCTCCGGCCAATCGCAGTACCGGCGCCTCGGCATGGAGTATGGGATAGGCTTCGTACCAATGCTCCTGGGATCCCGGGCCGAACAGGTCAACGTCGGTGAGGGAGTGCGGGCAGCTGGCGGGGCCACTATAGTGGTTTGGGGTTTTATTATTCATAGGTAGATCAGTGTAGATTATCTGGACCTTGGGGAAAACAGGCCATACAGTCTGTTTCGCGACTATCCTTTAGCGACAGTTGCCCGTGACGAGTGGGTGATGTCGACGATGGACAGGTAATCCCCCCTGGGGGCCCAAACAATAATGATTATTCAGGAGTAAGGCTTTATGGCGAGATTCGACGATGCGTGTGTGGTAGTGACCGGTGGTGCCAGCGGTATAGGCGAGGCGACGGTGCGTGGCGTTGTAGCCGAGGGTGGCCGGGTTGTTATCGCCGACCTGCAGGAAGAGCGAGGGCAGGCGCTGGCGGCCGAGCTCGGTGACGCCGTGCGGTTTCATCACACTGATGTCACCAATGAGGATGCCATCGTAAGTGCCATCGCCTTAGCTGAGTCCGAGCTGGGCAAGCTGACAGGGATGGTCAACAACGCCGGTATCGTCGGTGCTGTCGGTTCGATCATGGATACGCCGGTGGAGGCCTATGACCATACGATGGCCATTCTGGCGCGGGCGGTGTTTCTCGGCATAAAGCATGCAGCGCGGGCCATGCGGCCCCACGGCAAGGGCGCCATTGTTTCCATGTCCAGCACCGCCGGGGTGATGGGTGGTCTCGGTCCTCACGTTTACACGATGGCCAAGCATGGTGTCGTTGGTATTACCAAGTCGGCGGCCAGTGAGTTGTCCGGGCTGGGCATTCGGGTTAACGCGATAGCGCCCGGCGGTACGGTCACTGCCATGACGGCAGCCCTGGCGGATAATGACACGGCGGCGATAACCCAGAGCATCGCTGAAGCATCTCCCCTTGGCTTTGCCTGCATGCCCGAGGACATCGCCAATGCCATCCTGTTTGCTCTTAGCGATGACTCACGCTACATGACGGGTCATACACTGGTCATTGATGCTGGCGAGACAACAGGTGGTTCGCCGGCAGCCTTTCATGGCGAGCAAGCCGAAATATTGCTGCACGCCGGGCAGCGCCGCAGCTAAGGCCGGCAAGTCACAAAGGGGCCGCCATTTGGCTGGCCCCTTTGTTTAAACAGCGTTGACCGGTCGGTAGCGGTTGTCGCGTTGATAAACCGCGTCGGTGTTACGTTCGCCGCGCAGGCAGTCCGGGGCCTGATCGAAGTAACTGTCCCGGCTGGTCTCGGTGCGACTCCAATCCACGCGCTCGCTGCGATAGGCCATTTTCCATTCGCCATCGCGGCACTCGTAACGGTCGAGATAGCGACCGGCAATGATGACGTCCTCGAAACCCTCGTCGGTTTTAATTTTATGGTAGGCGTTGAAGTAGACTTCGCCAAAAGCCTCGTCACCAACAACATCGATCAGTACGTTACCAACGAAGTGCTGGTTGGCCTCATGGCCTTGGAGCGCGCCAATAGCGAAGTCTACGAAGTCAGAGGGTATGCCGTTACTGAAGCCGTACTCGCACCAACCGTCGTCGTGAAATACCGACAGCAGTAGCTCCCGGTCCAATCGGTCGAGGCCGCGGCTGTAGCGGCAGGCCAGCTCGTAGATCTCCTGCTTGGCCAGCAGGGTGGCGATTTTGTCATTCATAATGATTTCCAGTCAGTCCTGCTGTGACAGCAGGTGGTAAAGGGGGTCATTGTGCAGGTGCCCGCCGCGCGACAGTTCCGACAGCGCCGGATCATCGCTGTCCTTGATTGCCGCTTGCGGTCCGTACCAATCCATTACCACCTGCCTGTGTTGTAATTTCCACACGCCCGCGCGTTTCACCAATTGGTCAAGATAGCGCCCGGCGAAGGCCATGGATTCGTCCGCGTCGGCCAAGAGGTGCGCGGCATCGACATAGCTCTCGACTACGGCGGCATCCTGCTGCAGGTTGATCAATGTATTGCTCAGGCAGTGACGCGTCAGCGTATAGTTATCCCGCAGCGCCACCACAACGAATTCTGCGAACTGCTGGGCGCTACCCTTGTAGGCGCCGTAATCCACTTCGGCGTCGGGCCAGTAGCAGGATTTCAGCAGGTCCGCATCCGCGCGATCCAGGCCTCGCGAATGGTTGTGGAGCACATCCATTATAGCCAGTCGGTCGGCCATCTCTTCGAGTGCCGGTATGGCACCTGTGTCTTTGGTCATAGGGAAATCTCCGGGGCCACTTGCCTTGCCCGCTTAAACGAGGGCATACTAAAAAAACAGTCGATCCTGATTGTATTACTAGGTACCGCGGGCAGTCCACTGCTGGTCCCGCATTTGAAGGGAAACTCGAATGGCCGATAACAACACACATCAGCCAGGGCAGGCCAGGGCTAATGGCCCGACGGTAGCGGATACACTTACCGCCGACCGGGTCGCTCCGCCGCAGGCGCTGCTGGACAGCCACTATGACTTTCTGGGCGATGACAATATTCCATGCAGCCGCTATACCAGTCGTGAATTCTTCGATCGCGAGATGCGCGATGTGTGGAGCCGAACCTGGCAGTGGGCCTGCCGCGAAGAGCATGTACAGGATATTGGTGACACCTATGTCTATGACATCGGCCCCTATTCGGTCATTGTTGTGCGCTCCGGCGAAGATACTATCCAGGCCTTTCTGAATAGCTGTACGCATCGACGGACCCGGATTCTTGCCGGTGAGGGTACGGGGTATAGCGCAGGGTTTACCTGTCCTTTTCACGGCTGGTCCTGGCATCTCGACGGCAGTGTCGACGCTATTCCTGCGGCCTGGGATTTCCCTCATGTCAGCGCCGATACACATGGCCTGGAGCCGGTGGGCTGCGAGCGCTGGGGCGGTTTTGTTTTTATTAATCTCGATCCCAAAGCGAAGCCGCTGACCGAGTATCTGGATGTTATGCCGGAGCACTTTGCCCAGTTTCCGCTGGACCGACGTAAGGTGACGCTGCATGTGCAAAAAATCCTGCCGGCCAACTGGAAGGCTGCTCAGGAAGCGTTTATGGAGGCTTACCACAACTTCGAGACTCACAATGCGCCAAACGGGGCCAATGCCCAGTACGATATTTTCGGCAAGTTCGTTACACGCTTCATCCACAATATTGGCAACTACAGCCCGGAGGCACTGGCAGACTACCCGGGCGACAAATGGCGAGCGCCGCCGTTGACCGAGAATGAGGTGCTGCAAACACTATCCATTCACGGGCTGGAGCACGAGGAGGTGCCCCTCGGCGAGACGGCACGGTCGGTGGCAGCCGCGGATTTACGCAAACTGCTTGGCCAGAAGTGGGGCGTGGACCTTGCCGCAGTCAGCGACAGCATCATGCTCGACTCCATCGAGTATCACCTGTTCCCCAACATGTTCTTCTTTCCGGGAATCACCATCCCGATGGTGTATCGCTTCCGCCCCAATGGCGATGATGTCGACAGCGCCATCTTCGATTTGATGATCCTGGAACCGTTGGCCGAGGGTGCCAGCCATCCTGCACCGCCCGACCCCGTGCGGGTAGAGATTGAGCAGTCCTATACCGAGGTGCCGGGTCTGGGTTGGCTCGGCGCCGTATACGACGAAGACACGAGCAATCTGTTACAGCAGCAGCAGGGTATGAAATCCAGCCCGTATGGCGGGGTGACCCTCGGTAATTATCAGGAGGCCCGAATCCGTCGGGTGCACCTGACCCTCGATGAATTTCTTAGGGAGAATTGATCCTTGGAGCAAGAACAATACACCTGGGTAGCCGCGCTGTGCGACCTGCCCGAGGGCGATATTCAATGTGTTGAGTTTGACGGCAAAGAGGTCCTGCTCTGCCATACCGCAGACGGTGTTTATGCGGTAGACAACCTGTGCAGCCACGCTGAAGCCCGCCTGAGTGACGGCCGTCTCAAGGGGCAGAAAATTTTCTGCCCGCTGCACGGCGGCTCCTTTGACGTGCGTGATGGTAGTCCGTTGACCCGCCCCGCCATGACTGCTCTGACTACGTACCCGGTCCGCGTGGAAGGCGACGACATCCTGCTGGCCGTCAGTGATTAGATAGTCTGATCGGTGGCCGCCGCTGCTTCGGCAATGGTTCTGGCGACAAGATCCGGGTCTTCCATGGGTATGAAATGGCTCATGTGCGGCAAGTAAATCTCTTGGCCTTGTGGTAGCAGGTCGATGAGCCCCGGATACGTCGGCGACCCCGACAGGTTAATCGCCGCGCGCGCCACCGACGGGGCTCGCATCAGCGTTACTGGCAGCTGCAGTTTGGGTAACAGGTCGTAGATTTTATTGTTGCCGGCCTGGCTCAGATAGATCGCCGCCTCGTGCAGAGGGTCGCAGGCGAGTTTGAGATAGCTTTCCCCTGGTACTTCTACCAGGGCATATTCGCAGTAGTCCCGCAACATATCTTCCTGCCAGGTATTGAATGGCGGCTTCTGGCGGAACCGTTCGAACATTTCATCGCTGTCGCGCCATTGGTTTTTGCGGCGGCTCACGGGATGCATGTCAGCTGTCATCACGGCCATTTCCGGTTCAGTCTCGTAGCGATCGCGGGGCAGGATCACCGGGTCGATTAATATCAGGGATCGAAAGCGCTCTATTCGCTCGGCTGCCACGTGCGCAGCCAGATATCCGCCCAGGCTGTGACCAACGCCCAGTATCCGGTGCAGGTCCAGACTGTCGATAAGCTGTTCTATGTCGCGAGCCATCAGCACCCAGTCTATCTCTCCCTGGGCGGCGCTGGCCCCGTGGAAGCGCAGGTCAACGGCGTAAATATGTGCGTCCGGGAGTCGTTGCACGATCTGGTCCCAGCAACGGCTGTGGAAACCGGTGGCGTGTAACATTAAGATTGGGTCGCCGCTGCCCTCCCACTCATGGACACGCAGGGTGGTATCGTGCAGGTCCAGTTCAAACTGACGGGGTTGTGATCGCAATGTGACCTCTTGGTTGTGGCGGAGTAGGGCAGTGGTTGCGCGCGGTATGCTACCCTGCAGCGCGAGAAAATTGTAGAGCCTCGACACTCCTATTATGACCAGTGTCCGGCCCTTAAAAAAGCAGAGCCGTGTGGTTGTACCTGACCAACAAGGATACCCCGTTGCAGCAAGCGGCACATACGGTCCCAGACTATGATAGAGCGGAGAGCAGGCCATGGACGCAAACACGACGGCAGCCCATTTCAATCTCGATGGCAAGGTCATCGTTGTCACGGGTGGTAGCCGGGGGCTTGGAAAAGCTATGTGCACAGCGTTTGCGCAGGCCGGGGCAACCGTGGTGGTCAGTTCCAGAAAACAGGATGCCTGCGATCTCGCTGCTGCCGACATCGCCGACGAGACCGGACAGACTTGCGTTGGCATAGCCTGTCACGTCGCCGATTGGGAGGCCTGCGACCGACTGGTTGACGCCGTTTATGAAAAGTTTGGCCGCATCGATGTGTTGGTCAACAATGCCGGTCTGTCGCCGCTCTACGAATCGCTGGCCTCGGTAACGCGTGAGTTATGGGACAAGGTGATCGGCGTGAATTTGTCGGGCCCTTACCGGCTGGCGGCTGTTGTCGGAGAGCGGATGGCAGCGGCTGACGGTGGCTCCATCATCAATGTCAGCAGTACCGCAGCAGTTGCGCCCAGCGGCAGTGAGTTGCCCTATGCGATTGCCAAGGCCGGCGTACACAACCTGACCAAAGGCCTGGCCAGGGTCTATGCACCCAAGGTACGTACCAATTGTATTATGCCGGGTCCTTTTCTGACTGACGTCTCGGCAGCCTGGACCGATGAAGTGAAGGCCGAGTTGAATGCCGCCGTCCCCATGGGTCGGTCCGGTGAACCCGGGGAAATTATCGGCGCCGCCCTCTACCTGGCCAGTGAGGCGTCCAGTTATACCAATGGCGCCGTAATCAAGGTCGACGGTGGTATGGCCTACGAAGCCGGCTAGCCGGCAGTTGCCAGGGCTGAATAGCGCGGCTGGTCGATGGTCAGCTGTCCAGCCACGGTGGCGCGCAGGTGCTGTGCCAGGCCGGGCGTATCGAGCGCCAGGTCAGCACGCAATTTTTCAACCAACACCCAGCGCAAATCATCGAGATCTGCCGACTGCTGGGTCAGGGTCAGCAATCTTTGTAATTCCGCGGCGGCCAGGTCAGGCCCAAGAGTCAGTTCCCGCTGGGCAATCTGCAGGGAGTTGGCCGAGACCTTCGCCAGAAAGCCACCGCGTGCGTCCATTGCGGGTGCTACCTCCTCCTTGAGAAAATCGATGACGCCGGCCAGTAACTCGGCGGGCATGGGCAGCTGAGTTCCCTCTGCAATGGATTGCTCTGCCCCGGGTGGTGTGCCCGGGCCGGGGATAATGAGGTTGACGCAATCCATCTGTGCTTCGGAAGAGCGACGCCCTATCACGGGTCTTTCGAGGCTGGGCGTTTCGCCCGTACGCCAGGTACTGGCCATTTGTAATGTTGTCACAGCCCACCAGAACGAGCCGAAGACCTGCCAGAATTTCAGTTGCTCCTCACTAACGTCTACGCCGGTAACCTCCCGGTAGCCCGCCAGCAAATCGCTGATCTCGCCGAAGCCTCCCACCGGAAGATCACTGCGGCCGAAGCGCCAGGAATTGACGCACAGCCAACCCAGGTCGCGGATCGGATCGCCGATGTGAGCCAACTCCCAGTCCAGCACCGCATTGATACCCTGTGGCGTCACCATTAAATTGCC
>CALJFL010000004.1 GCA_938074135.1 uncultured Halieaceae bacterium
CGAGGGCCGCGCCAATAGCAGCCAGGTTACAGGTGATGCTGGTCTTGCCGACACCGCCTTTTTGATTGAATACAACGCGTCTCATGGGAACCACTTATAGGGCTGGGAATGGATACTCAACGGAGGCTTTTAGTGTAAACAATGCTTGTTCGGTTTGTAAGCATCTGGCGGGGTTGAAACCTGGATTTTTGCTTGGGTCTGGTTCGGTGGTTCTCTACTTTTGGCTATCTCGCGATCACGTGCGCCATTCTTGTGCTTAGAAGGGCATGCGCACAAGAATGGCGCACATGATCGCTTGTGTGCTGCCGGGTTAGTGGAATCCGGAAAACTGAGTTCTGCAAACCCGGAAGGCATAATTTCGAACGCAAGCGCCGGATTTGACAGCCTTGGTTCTAAATTATGCCTCCCGGATTTGCCCCGTAATTCTTGCCATTAGAAACTGCAATGCTGAAGCACAGGGCCAAGGTTGCCGATGCGGAGATGAAAACAGGGGGTCAAACACCCCCTGCTTTTCAGCTCAGTAGCGGGTGCCTTTGCCACACCTGTTAACAACGAACCCGTAAATCCGCAGCCCCAAGGCGACAGGTGAACACCCCTGCAGTGCATGGGCCATCTAAACGAAAGGGGTGTTCACCTGTCGCCACCCAAGCCAGATTCAAGCATCGCCGGCAGCGGAAGGGAGCACCCCCGAAGCCGGGGTGTTCACCTGCCGCCACCAAAGCCCAAATCTTCGTACCACCAAACCAGGAGCAGCTAGGCCGCCGCCCAAACCCGCCGATAAAGCTCAACAATCTCAGCAGCGACAGGCACCCGGGGATTATTGGCCGGTGACCCCGAATCCAGCGCCTGTTGCGCCATCAGCTCCAAAGAGTCGAACCACTGTGCCTCTTCGATGCCAAATTCTGCGGGTGTGGGTACCGACAGATCGGCATTGAGGGCCCGAAGCCCCTCTACCAATTTGCCCAGGGAGACGTCGTCGGTGTCAGTGTCAGCGGCAATTCCCATATAGCGCGCGCAATAGGCGTAGCGCCGGGCAGCGTGATCCACCGACCAGGCGGTCACCTCCGGCAGCAACATCGCGTTACTCAGGCCATGGGGCACGTGAAACAGTGCACCAATCGGCCGGCTCATACCGTGAATCAGGGTGACCGAGGCATTGGCAAAAGCGATACCACCCTGGGTGGCGGCAAGCATCATCGCCTCGCGGGCGGCGCGGTTATCGGGCTCGGCGCAGGCCGTTCGAATATTCTGGTAGATCGTGCGCATGGCGGTCAACGCCACACTGTCAGTGAAGGGGTTGGATTTGCGGCTGACATAGGCTTCCAGCGCATGACACAGGCTGTCAATCCCGGTATCGGCCGTGAGGCGATAAGGCATGCTGAGCGTCAGTTCGTAGTCGACCAAGGCGGCCACCGGCATCAGCCCGAGGCCCATACAAAGCATTTTTTCCTGGGTCTGCGTATCGGTGATCACCGCGACTCGTGTGGCCTCGGAGCCGGTACCGGCGGTGGTGGGAATGGCTAGTATGGGCAGTCCGCTGTCTATCTGGAAAGGCACCTTGTAATCGCGCATGGGGCCGTCCCGCTCAGCCAGCACCGCCACCGCTTTTGCGGTATCCAGCGAGCTACCTCCGCCCAGCGCCACAACGCAATCGTAGTTACCCTCTCGCAACTGGACCAGGGCCTGATCGACACTGTCGGTTGTCGGATCGGGAACGCAATCACTGAACAAACCAAAGGCGATATTAGCCTCGCGCAGTGGCGCCTGCAGGCGCTCAATGTACCCACACTCTAGCATGAAGGGATCAGTAACCAGCAGCGGTCTCGACAGGCCCAGTTCAGCCAGGGTCAGCACCAACTGCTGACTGGCGCCGGCGCCAACCCGCAGGATTCTCGGCAGGTTGATGTTGGCTGTGCTCATCCGCGCCTTCCCCGGTCAGTCCTTGATGTCTATCAGGTGTATCTCAAAGACCAGCGCGGTATTGGGCGGAATAGAGTCGCCCGCGCCCTGTTCACCATAGGCCAGGTGCGGTGGGCAGGCGATCCGCCACTTATCGCCCACCGACATCAGCTGCAGGGCTTCAGTCCACCCGGGTATCACCTGGTTGACCCCGAATTCAGCCGGTTGGCCGCGCTCAACCGAGCTGTCAAATACAGTGCCGTCGACGAGGGTGCCATGATAGTGGGTAACGACCGTGCTCTGGCTCGAAGGGCTGGGACCACTGCCCGCCTCCAGCACCTCGTACTGCAGCCCGCTAGCCGTGGTAGTGACTTCCTCGCGCGCTGCATTGGCGACCATAAACTGCTCTGCGAGCTGCGCCCGTTTGGCGCCCAGCTCCGCTGCCTTCGCCTGCTGCTTTTGCTGGATCACCTGGTAGCTGGGGTTGAGGTCGGCATCTGTCATGGCCGCCTGCTGGTCGTTGTACCAGTGCTGAATACCGGCGATTACGGCATCGAGTTCGAGGCCGTCAAAACTGTTTTTGCGCAACTGGTCGCCGAACTGTAGACCAAATCCATAGCTGACTTTCTGCTCATCGGTGACCAATTCGACTTCGGGTTGTAGTGCCATAGGGAAAATCCGTTATTCTGTTTGGGGGGAAAGACGCGAACTTTAGCACAATCATCATGGCATCTGGAGGAAAGCAGGGTTGGATTCCGCTATCAACGACATACTCGATTTCTGGTTTGGTGAGCTTGATGAACGGGGCCTGTCTGCCCCCGAGCGGCACCCGCTTTGGTTTCGTAAAAGTGACGCTACCGATCGCCGGTGCCGGACAGCGTTCGGTGACACAGTCGAAATGGCGCTGGCTGGCGAGCTGGACCCATGGGCCAGCTCAAACAGCGGGATGATGGCACTGGTCCTGCTGCTGGACCAGTTCCCCCGCAATGTCTACCGCAATACGCCGACCGCTTTTGCCGGCGATAGCCGGGCCCGTGAGCTGGCGCTGGCAGCGATTGATAGTGGCCGACATACCGGCTTACCAGCGATTCACCGTGTCTTCCTTTACCTGCCACTGGAGCACAGCGAGAACCTGGGTGATCAGGACCGCTGCGTGGCCCTGCTAACCGGGCTAGCCGACGAGGTTGGCGTTGAGCAGTTCCATGAGTTTGCACGCTACGCCCACGCCCACCGGCAGGTGATTGCGCAGTTTGGCCGCTTCCCCCATCGCAATGCCATCCTGGGCCGGGAATCGACAGCGGCTGAACTGGCTTACCTGGAACAACACGGGGGTTTCTAGAGGCTGGCCGGCGGCGCCTCGCTGACCTGGCGCAAGGTATAGCGACTGTCGGTCATCTCGGCCTGCCAGGTGCTGAACTTCCCGGTGGCCAGGTCATCGTAGGCCTGGACGATTGAATCGCTCACCTGGGGATAGGCGGTATCCTCCCAGGGACACTCGTGGCGGGAGAAAAATCGGCAATCGAGTGACTCCACCCCCGGCACACAGGCCTCGCTATCAACCTGCGCCCGAAAGCCGACGTAGACCTGGTTGATAAACGTGATGGCACCGGACATGTACAAGGTCAGTTGCTCGGCAGGCAACACGACCCCCGCCTCCTCGCGCAGCTCGCGAGCAGCGCCTTCGGCGAGGGTCTCTCCGGCTTCCAGAAAACCGCCGGGAATCGCCCACAGCCCGCGACGCGGCTCCAGTGCCCGCTTGACCCACAACAGCTTGTCGCCGCAGGCCACAAATGCAGTCACCACCACCATAGGATGATCATAATGCGGTGCCTCGCAGACCGCACACCAGGCGTGGTTGCGCGCCTCCCCCGCCACAATATGCGGCGCCAGGGCAGCACCACAATCCGGACAAAAATTGAGCTCGGGCAAGAATGAATCTCGTTACAGTACCTGCGGGAAACATAGCACTTTGCCTTGGTAAAAGCATTGGCGCTATGCTGGCAGGCCAATCAGTTCGGAAAGAGCATGCAATGAGTCAGGGCGAACCGCGGGTACAGTTATTGTTGACCGGCAACGAAATCATGAGCGGCGATACGGTCGACACCAATTCATCGATGATTGCCCAGCGCCTGGCAACCCTGGCCCTGTCTGTCTATCGCAAGGTCACCGTGGGCGACGACCCCGATCTGCTGGCAACCGAAATGCGCAACATGGCGGCGGATGCGGATATCCTGCTCGTCAACGGCGGCCTTGGCCCCACTATTGACGACCTGACTGCTGAAATACTGGCCAGGGTCGCCGGCGTCGAGCTGGCCGAGCACCCTGACGCCATCGACCACCTCGAACAATGGTGCAGCCAGCGCAACCTCGAGTTGAATGCTGCCAACCGCAAGCAGGCCATGTTACCCGCCGGTTGCACCCTGATAGATAACCCGATTGGCAGCGCCGTAGGCTTCGAGGTCCAACTGGGCAATTGCCGTGTCCTGTGCACACCGGGTGTCCCCAGCGAGCTGTCGGCGATGCTGGATATTATCGTCGCTGATCTCGCCGACCACCTGCAGCGCCCGGCGCAACGCAATATCCTCAGATTGCAGACCTTTGGCCTCGGCGAGTCCAGCGCCCAACAAATCATTTCAGACAATATCGACAACTGGCCCGCCAACGTCCAGCTTGGCTTTCGGGCCGGAGCACCGCAGATGGAAATCAAACTCACCGTGGACAGCGACAGCGCGCTCGCCAACCAACTAAGCTGCCGCCAGCAACTAGAAGCCCTGTTTGGCGATCACATTATCGGTGAGGGAGACGCCCTGCTGGCCGGGCGGGTCCTCGACTTGTTGCGAGAACAGGGCAAAACCCTGACCACAGCCGAATCCTGCACCGGCGGCCTGATCGCTTCCATGCTGACCCGCATCCCGGGCTCATCGGAAGGTTTTCACGCGGGCTTTGTCACATACGCGAACCACATCAAGGAATCGGTGCTGGGCGTTGAGCCCGAGGTACTGGCCGAGCACGGGGCGGTCAGCGAGG
>CALJFL010000005.1 GCA_938074135.1 uncultured Halieaceae bacterium
AGGAAGTAAAAGTTCTTATCTTTATCGACAAGAAATTCGACCGTTCCCGCACCCCGGTAATCACAGGCCATAGCGGCATTAACCGCTGCCTCACCCATGCGCGCACGCAGGGCCTCGTCGACAAAGGGGGACGGCGCTTCCTCTACCACCTTCTGGTGCCGGCGCTGAATAGAACAATCGCGCTCTCCCAGATATACCGCATTGCCATGGCCATCGGCGAAGACCTGTATCTCGATGTGACGGGGTTCGATCACCGCCCTCTCCAGAATCAACTCGTCGCTGCCAAAAGCATTTAGGGCCTCGGACCGAGCGGTGCGAATCTGCTCTGGGAGATCGTCCTGATTCTCTACCAGCCGCATGCCGCGACCACCGCCGCCAGCTGAGGCCTTTACCATCAGCGGGAATCCCACATCTGCGGCTTTGCCGATAAGCACCGCATCATCCTGCTCGGCACCCTGATAGCCCGGTATACATGGCACCCCGGCCTCCAGCATTGCCAGCTTGGACAGACGCTTACTACCCATAAGCGCTATCGCTGCCGCCGGTGGCCCTATGAACGTTAATCCCGCGTCGTCACACTGGGCAGAGAAATCGGTATTCTCGGACAAAAAACCATACCCCGGGTGCACCGCATCGGCACCGGTCAGACGCGCCGCTGATACAATTTTTTCGGGCAGAAGATAAGATTCATTGACCGGGGCAGGACCGATACACACGGCCTCGTCGGCAAGGCGAACATGCAGAGCGTCGGCGTCGGCGTCGCTGTACACAGCGACGGTTCGATAGCCCAGCTTGCGTGCCGTTGCGATGACCCGCACGGCAATTTCGCCGCGATTAGCAATCAGAATTTTATGGAAATCGGTCACCATCTACTCCTGTAGCGACGGTCAATCCAACAACAACCTGGCAAGACGCTTACGATGATGATACGCATCGCCGAACTGGGGTCGGGCCCACTGGGCACGCCGGATATAAAGTTGTGCATCACACTCGTAGGTAAAACCCATACCGCCATGAAACTGCACCGCCCGATCGGCCGCGTACTCCAATGCGTCAGTCGCCTGCGCCTTGGCCATACGACAGGCAATTTCGGCGTCGGCATCCAGTGCCGTATCGCCGACCAGGCAAGCAGCGTGATAAATAAAGGAGCGGGCATCGTCCATGGCGCACAACACATCTACCGTGGGATGCTTCAACGCCTGGTAGGAACCGATCAGCTTGCCAAACTGCTTACGGGTCTTCAGATAATCAACGACAGTGTCCAGACAAGCTGCCGTGGCACCCGTGGATTCCGCCGCCACCAGCAGTGCACCAATCAAGGCAACATCACGCAGTGCCGCTGCGGTTGCTTCTGGTACCAGCAAAGCCGTCGCCGGTACGGTTATACCGTCGAGCCGCAGTCGACTGGCTCGCTTGGTTTCATCAATAAGCGTGTGGGACTGCAGCGCATCAGCAGTCAGCTGATCTCGCTCCAACAGTAACAGTCGGCTCTCGCCATCAAGGCTCACACCGACCAGAAACAGGTCGGCCACGACAGCATCCTGTACGTACCACTTCTCTCCCGACAAAGTCAGTTTGCCGGCAGAAGCCTCGGCTGTGGCGGTAAACGCTTTTGCGCCCCAATCTTCACCATCCAGCAATGCCAGGCTGGCACGGGTACCGCTCGCCAGAAGCGGTAACCAGTGGTTCTTCTGCGCCGACGTGCCGGCCCGTGCGAATAGCTGGGCCGCCAGTGTTGTTGAGAAGAACGGTGTCGCCAACAGGTAACGTCCCATGCTCTCGGCAAGGGGTACCGTAGCACCTATACCCAGGCCGGAACCGCCAAACTCTTCGGGAATGGCCAACCCAAGCCAGCCAAGCTCCACCATCTGTTGCCAGACCGCTTCATCGAAGCCGTTATCACTTTCCAACAACGCGCGCACTGTGCTTATGGCTGACTTGTCCCGACAGAACTCTCGTGCACTGTCCAAAATCATGCCCTGCTCTTCACTGAACACGAGGCGGTTATTTGCTGCAATAGTCATCGACAATTCTCCTCGCTCACTCAGGACTTGGGCAGGCCGAGCACGTGCTCACCTACAATGTTGGCTTGTATCTGGCTGGTTCCCCCGCCTATGGTGGTGGAGAAATTATTGAAGTAGGCACGCTGCCAGAAACCACCTGACACTGCGCGCTCGTCTCCCACGTACATCGTTCCATGACCACCCTGGGTAGCCACTGCCAACTGCCGCATACGACGCTGGTACTCAGTGGTGCGAAGCTTGCTGGAAAGAGGCAGAGAGCCCGGGTAGTCCGTGGTCAGCGCGGGAATGGCTGCCCTGCGGTTGCCAAGGCTATGGGCCTTGCCCTCCATGATCATCTGCACTAACTGGTCACGAATCACCGGGTCCTGTAGAACCGGCTCGCCGTCTCTTTGCAGACCACGCAGGTCGTCAATCACGTCGTCAATAACCACCCGCACCTGCATCAGGCCACCGGCGGCACCAGCCTCTGCGCCGCGCTCGTACTGCAGGGTCTGCATGGCGATTTTCCAGCCCTGGCCTTCCTCACCCATGATGCAGGATGCAGGAATACGGGCATCGGTAAAGAACGTTTCGGTAAATCCATACTCACCGGTAATTTTCCTGATAGGCCGCGGATCAACACCGGCGACATCCATCGGGGAAAGAAAAAACGACAGGCCGTCGTATTTCCGCTCGGCTTCGGGGTTGGTCCGCGCCAGCAGAATCATGTAGCGGGCGTAGTTACCCATGGTGGTCCAGATCTTGGTGCCGTTAATGACGTAGTCGTCGCCATCGCGCACAGCGCGGCACTGGGCGTTGCCGAGGTCGGAGCCGTGATCGGGTTCGGAGAAACCCTGGCACCAGATGTCCTCGGCGCTGAGAATACCTTTTACATACTTTTCCTTCTCTTCAGTAGTACCGATATCGAGGATCAGCGGTCCCGCCCAGCCCAGGCCAATCACATTGAAAGCGATAGGCACGGCCGCTTTACGCATTTCTGCATCCGCGATCTGCTGGAAGCTCGGCTCCATACCGCCGCCGCCATACTCCTTGGGCCAGGCCAGCCCGAGATAGCCGCCAGACCACAGCTTGTGTTGCCACTCGCGCAAAAATTCCAACTGCTGGTCGGAGCCTACCTCCATAAAGGTCTGGGGCAGCAAAAAGCCCGGATCAGCCGGTTTGTTGTCTGCCATCCAGGCGGCAGCCTGGGCACGAAAGTCCGTAAGTTCCTGTTCAGTAGCCATTACTATTCACTCTCTCCTTGTTGAGCCCACCTCGGCAGTCGTTTCTCCACGAATGCCCCGGTGCCCTCCTTACCTTCTTCACTGTTAATTGCGGCCGTAAAATCGTCTGCCGCCCGGTCTAGCAACTGCTCCAGCGGCACAGAGCCAACATCGAGCATCAATTGTTTGGTCACTGCGGTTGCATTAGGAGCACAGCGCCGTAACTTGCCCAGCACAGTATCCAGACATGCATCCATCGCCTGCCGCCCATCAACCACGTAATGAACAAGGCCAGCATCCAGTGCCACATTGCCATCAAATCGCTCACCCAGCAGCGCCAGCTGACGTGCCTTGGTCAGGCCGATCCGCATGACGACAAAAGGCGCGATCTGGGCCGGGACAATGCCCAGGCCTGTTTCAGGCATGCCAAATTTGGCATTGGTATCGGCAATGGCCACGTCCGAGATACAGGCAAGACCAAAACCACCACCGAGCACAGCGCCTTCCAACAGGGTGATCACCACCTGCGGCGCCCTGTTTACCTGGGTACACATGCGGCCAAAAGCCCGGTTGAACTCCCAGGCTGCCTTTTGGGCTTCCGCCGCGGAACTGGTCTCTTTCATCCCCGAAATGTCACCACCAGAACAAAAGTGTCCACCCGCACCCTGCAGCACGACGGCCCGAATATCACGTCGCTGGGCGATGGCATCAAAGGTCTGCATAATCCCGCCGACGACGGCATCATTCATCGCATTGCGCTTATGCGGCCGGTTGATAGTAATCGTGAGTACGCCGGCGCGCTCGTCGATCAGTAAATCTTCTGTCGCTGGAAGGTTCATTTAAAACCTCGCTATGCCGAATGTATTGGTATTGACCTGGCGAGCGTCAGCCTCGGTACAAACATCGAGCACAAAGGAAAGAATTTCCCGGGTATCGCGCGGGTCGATAATACCGTCGTCCCAGAGCCTGGCGGTATTGGCAAGGGCGTGCGAGGTTTTTTCCATCGCCGCTCGTACTTCACCTTCCATGGCGTCAAGACCCGCCTCATCGATGTCACCGGCTCTTTTCATCTGCGCCTCCCAAACCTGGCGCATAACCTGCCCCGCCTGAGCCGGTCCCATCACCGACACCACGCTACGTGGCCAGGCAAACATGAAACGCGGCTCCATGCCCCGTCCGCACATCGCATAATTACCTGCACCATAAGATCCCCCGACCACGATCGATATCTTCGGTACCGTACTGTTGGTAACAGCCTGAATGAGTTTGGAGCCGTGTTTGATAATGCCCGCCTGCTCGGCTTCGGTGCCGACCAGAAATCCGGTGGTATTGTGCAGGAACAGGATCGGGGTACCGGACTGTTCACACAGCTGGATGAACTGGCCCGCTTTGGCTGCGCCCTTGGCAGTGATCGGTGCATTATTGCCGATCACACCACAGGCTTGCCCCTTCACTTCCATATGACCACAGACCGTGCCCATATCGAACTCCGGCTTGAAATCCAGGAAGTCAGAACCATCAGCCACGCGGGCGACAATCTCACGGACATCGTAGGGCGTCTTCGGGTCAGCTGGGACGATACCAACCAGTTCGCTGGCCGGGTAAAGTGGCTCGCGATAATCGTCCGCCCTTGCCGGAGCTATAAAGCCCTGGTTCCAACCAAGCTTGCCGACTATTTCCCGGGCGATACGAATACCGTCAGCGTCATCCTCAGCCAGGTAATCTGCCGTACCGGCTACCGCACTGTGCATCTGTGCGCCACCGATCTCTTCGTCGGTGGCAATCTCGCCGGTGGCTGCTTTCAGCAACGGTGGCCCGGCAAGGTAAACCGTGGACTGCTCGCGGATCATGATGATGTAATCCGACAGGCCAGGCTGGTAGGCGCCACCCGCCGTCGCACTGCCGTGGACCACGGTAATCTGTGGCACCCCCGCCGCCGACAAACGACATTGGTTGGCAAATAATTCGCCCGAGGTACCGAAAATATCACCGGCAGTCGTCAGGTTGCCCCCGCCACTTTGGGCTAAGGTCACCAGCGGAAGCTTTTCCTTCAGGCATAGCAGGAGCATACGGATGCGCTTGCGACCGCCAAAGGTAGTCATGATGCCGCCCTTGGTCAGGTAATCATCGACCATCACCCCAATACGCGTGCCCTGAATGTAGCCGATACCGGCAATCACCGAGCCACCGGCAAAGGAACCATCGGTATCCTGATCCTGCATGTAACCACACAGGGTCGAAAGCTCGAGAAACGGGGCGCCCGGGTCCAGCAAGCGACTGAGCCGCTCACGCGGTGGCAACAGACCGCGCTCGATATAACGGGGAGCTTTGCCAGCAGCGCGATCAACGACGCCCTGCTCAACGTCCCTGTACTCCTGCACACCAGCTTCCATCAACTCGGCGTTAGCCTTGAAAGCCTCCGAGTTCGCGTCGATCTCGCTGCTGAGTCTAGCCATGCACTTACTCCGGTATGGTCGGCGGCTGCCCGCCATCCATCTCATTGGCGCGCTGGAAGGCCGGGCGCTCGCTAATTCGCGCATACCAGTCCTCCACCTGTGGGGTCAACTGACGATCGACGATCTCGGTTAACTTCATTTCCTTGGACAGGTAAATCGCGTACCCCACGGCGATATCGGCAATGGTAAAGCGGTTATCGCAGAGGTACTCGCGGTCCTTCAGATGGTTGTCCAACAAGCGCAAGCGGGCGAAAAACCACTTGGCATAATCAATGGCTACGGCCTGTTTTTCCGGCGTTGGTTCCAGGTGGAAATAGCGCATCACCAGGGTCTGCGGAAACGTCAGCGTGGCATCGCTGTGAAACAACCAGTTCAGGTAGTCGGCGTACTCGGGATGGTCTGCCTTAAGGCCGAAGGCGTCTTGCTTGTATTTTTCAACCAGATAAAGACAAATGCCAGACGACTCTGTCATCGCGGCGTCGCCATCAAGCAGATAGGGAATGGTGCCCAGAGGGTTAACCTCAAGGTATTCCTTTTCAAAGAATCGCGGCGGAAACGGCATGATATGCACATCGTAATCCAAGCCCATCTCTTCCAGCGCCCACAAGGCCCTCAGTGACCGGGCGCCCCGGCAGTGCCAAAGTTTCATCATCATTCCCTCCAGGTGTTCCGCTGTCTACAAACCGTACTGACGCGATGCCAGATCACGCATGATTTCTTCCGAGCCACCGCCTATCGCATTAACTCGAACTTCGCGGTAAATCCGCTCCACACGATTACCCCGCATATAACCACTGCCACCAAGAATCTGCATCGCCTCACGGGCACAGAACTCCATGGTCTCGCTGGCCTGCACTTTAAGCATAGCTATATCTCCGGGATTGGGGTTGCCGTTTTCTATGGTCTCGTAACACACCCTGATATAGGCCTGGGTGGCATTCAGCTTCTGCTTCATCTGGGAGATCTTGTGGCGGATAACCTGGTGATCAGCCAGTCGCTTACCAAAGGTCTTGCGCTCTCGCGCCCAGGCTACCGCTTCTTCCAGGCATACTCGACCCAGGGCCTCCATACCGGCGGCCATAAACATCCGCTCGCCATTGAAATTGGTCATGATGACCTTGAAGCCCTGATTCTCTTCACCGATCAGGTTTGCCACCGGCACCCGCACATTGTCGAAATACAGCGT
>CALJFL010000006.1 GCA_938074135.1 uncultured Halieaceae bacterium
GTGGGCACCCACTTCTGGGGCAGCTTCGCCAGAAGCGAGAGCATGGTTGCCTACCGCAACTCGGTCACCGCCTCACAGCTATCGATGGAAGTGGAACAGCTGCTGGAAAATCAGCGTCAGCAGACACTGGTATTGGCCACGCTGCGCGATACCACTGAGGACCAGCTGGACGCAGAGGAATTGGAGCGTGCCGAGGCAGAAGTCGCGGCGATACGCAGCGCCATCAGCAGGCTGGGCAGACTCAGTAACAATGCCACCGAAGGGCATTTCGAGAAGCTGGCGGACAGCAGCAACGCATTGCTGGACGGCTGGCTGGAGTTTTACCGCAACTACAACGACCGCAGCTATAGCAGCGATGTCGATGACCCCCTGCCCTACCTGGAAGCTAGCGAACGGCTCGCCGAACTGGAACAACGGCAGGCTTTTATCGCTGTGCAGCGTGCCAGCATCATCGATCGTACCATCGCCCTGACCGACCGAATCACCGTGATAGGTTTCATCGCCTCCATTTTCCTTACTGCGACCCTGGGCTTTTTCCTGGTGCGCTACACCAACAGGTCGCTAAAACGGTTGAAAACCGGTACCCAGCGCATAGGCAGCGGTGACCTGAACTTTCGTATCGATAATATTGACGACAAGGGCGAACTAGGTGACCTTGCCAACGCGTTCAATGACATGTCGGACAAGCTGCGCAACGCCATCTACGACGTGAGTCGGGCCCGGGATGTGGCCGATGAGGCCAATGCCGCCAAAAGTATTTTCCTGGCCAATGTCAGCCACGAGCTGCGCACACCACTCAATGCCATCATCGGCTATAGCGAGATGCTGCACGATGAGCTCGACGACAGTCGCGACATAGACCGCGGACAATTCCAGAGCGATCTCGACAAGGTAACCCTCTCGGGGCGACAACTGCTGACCCTGATCAACGATATCCTCGACCTGTCCAAGATTGAAACCGGGAAGATGTCGCTGCACTGCGAGACCTTCAAGCCCGGCGAGTTGATTACCCAGGTCTGTGATTCCCTGGCGCCACTATTGCGCGACCGCAATAACACCCTGCAACTGCCAGACCTCAGCGATATGCCCACCCTTTACAATGATCAGGCCAAGTTTCGGCAGATCTTCACCAACCTGATGAGTAACGCCTGCAAATTTACCCAAAATGGCTACATCAGCCTGTCGGGCGAGGCTGTCCCGGGACGTGAGGGTTGGTATCAATTTTCCGTACGCGACACCGGCATTGGCATGAACGAGGAGGAGCAGCGGAAGGTGTTCGAGGCATTTGTCCAAGCAGACTCCTCAACCAGCGCTAACTATGGCGGCACCGGATTGGGACTGGCCATCTGTCGTGAATATTGCGATCTGATGGGAGGCAGCATCAGTGTGGCCAGTGCGCCAGGCGAGGGATCAACCTTTACTATCGTGCTCCCTTCTGACCCAGAGTTAGCTCACGCAGACGCTTGATGGCCTCCTCGCGCTTTTCGAGGTCTTCCTTAAGCGTGGCGTTGTTGTTCTCCAGGTCCGCGATGTGTCGATCCATCACCACAAAAGACTCCAGTGACTGGGCCATAATCAGCGTCTTGTCGTGCACCTGCATATCGTCAGCGTATTCTTGTTTGAGCTTGCGGTAGCTCTTACGCGCCGCCTCGGCATCGTAGAAGGGGCTGGAGCTCAACATGCTGATGTAGGCGATAGCAATACTCGACTCCCACTCTGCGGTGGCCGATTTTTCCAGCCGCTGATAACGCTGGAAGTGCTGCACCGCTTCAATATGGTCGCCCTGGGCCAGGGCACTGAACCCTTTCTCCAAAAACGTATAGTCTTCGGTGACTTCTTCCACGCAGGTACACGTCTTCTCATCCGGCAAGTTGAGCGTTAGCTCGGGAACAGGCGTGGGCTCATCAGGCTCGGAGCCTACAGGAAAAGTTTCACAGGCCGCCAGATATACACTGGCGACAAGGATAAAAACGAAACGCATTGGCTTGATCGACAAACCGGGACTCCGGGGAGCGGCAGTAAAGCCTGAGTGTAGCACCGAAGGTCGACAGTCGAGAAGTAGTGCAGCTTTACTCCGGCCGCATATGCGGAAACAAAAGTACATCACGTATCGACGGCGAATCGGTCAATAGCATCACCAGTCTATCGATGCCGATCCCTTCCCCCGCGGTGGGTGGCATTCCGTACTCCAGCGCCCGCACATAGTCGTGATCAAAGTGCATCGCCTCTTCATCGCCGGCGTCTTTCTCCGCCACCTGGGCATGAAAGCGCTCCGCCTGGTCTTCCGCATCATTGAGCTCGGAAAAGCCATTGGCCAGCTCGCGACCGCCGACGAAAAATTCAAAGCGGTCGGTGACAAAAGGATCGTCGTCGTTGCGCCTCGCCAATGGCGAGACTTCTGTCGGGTAATCTGTGATAAAAGTGGGCTGATCCAGCAAATGCTCCACGGTCTTCTCGAAGATCTCGATCTGCACCTTGCCCAGCCCCCAGCTGCTTTTCACTTCGATACCCAGGCCACGGGCGATCTCGCGGGCGCCAGTCTCGTCACCCAGTTGCGAGGCGCTGATGTCGCTGTTGTAGTGCAGAATCGAATCGAATACCGATATCCGGTGGAAGGGCTGCGAAAAATCATAGGTGCTGCCCTGATAGGTCACCGACGTGCTACCCAGCACGGTCTGGGTCAGGCCTCGCAGCATATCTTCGGTCAGGTCCATGACATCGTGATAATCGGCGTAGGCCCAGTAGAACTCCAGCATGGTGAATTCGGGATTGTGCCGGGTCGACAGACCCTCGTTACGGAAACTGCGATTGATTTCGAAGACCCGTTCGAAGCCGCCCACTGTCAGACGCTTGAGATAAAGCTCCGGCGCGATCCGCAGGTACATATCCAGGTCCAGTGCATTGTGATGGGTAACGAAGGGCTTGGCCGCAGCTCCACCCGGAATCACCTGCATCATCGGGGTTTCAACTTCCATAAAGTCGTGCGCCTGCATGAACTCGCGAATAAACGTAATAATCCTGGAGCGCGTTCGGAATACCTCCCGCGACTGCGGATTGACGATCAGGTCAACATAGCGCTGGCGATAACGCTGTTCCTGATCGGCCAGGCCGTGATACTTGTCTGGCAGGGGTCGCAGCGCCTTGGTCAGCAGGCGGGCCTCCTCCATATTGATATAGAGATCGCCCTTACCCGACTTATGAATAGGACCCCTCGCGCAGACGATATCACCCAAATCCCAGGACTTGATATCGGCCAGCGTATCCTCACCGAGACCCTTGCGATTGACGTATAACTGGATCTGGTCGGTGTCATCCTGGATTAACAAAAAGGCGCCACGGTTACGTATCAAACGGCCAGCCACGGCATATTCTGTATTGGCTTCCTCCAGTGAAGCCTTGTCGGCCTCGCCGTAACGCTGCTGCAGTTCGCCGGCATGAGCGGTACGGCGAAAGTCATTGGGAAAGGCGTTGCCCGCTGCACGAATATCGGCCAGCTTGGCACGGCGCTCCGCGATCAACTTGTTTTCGTCGTGCTGCCCTTCCGGAGCCGAATCGGTGTCACTCATATCCTGGTACCTGTTATAGCCCGCTCTTCAGCGAGGCCTCAATAAACTGGTCGATCCCGCCGTCAAGCACGGCCTGGGTGTTGCTGGTTTCCACGCCGGTACGCAAATCCTTGATCCGCGAGGCGTCCAGCACATAGGAGCGAATCTGGCTGCCCCAACCGATATCCGCCTTGCCGTCTTCCATCGCCTGCTTTTCTTCATTGCGCTTGAGAATTTCCATCTCATAGAGCTTGCCGCGCAGTAACTTCATGGCGTTGTCGCGGTTCTGGTGTTGTGAGCGCTCGGTCTGGCATTGCACCACGATACCCGAGGGGTTGTGGGTGAGACGCACCGCCGAGTCGGTCTTGTTAACATGCTGACCACCGGCGCCGCTGGCACGGTAGGTATCTACCCGCAGGTCGGCCGGGTTAATCTCGATTTCTATATTGTCGTCGATCTCCGGGGCGACAAACACCGAAGCAAACGAGGTATGGCGGCGGTTACCCGAGTCAAAAGGTGATTTGCGCACCAGCCTGTGAACACCGGTCTCGGTGCGCAGCCAACCAAAGGCATACTCGCCCTCAAATTTGATAGTCGCACTCTTGATGCCGGCAACATCGCCACCGGACACCTCGATCAATTCGGTCTTGAAATCATGGGCCTCGCCCCAACGCAGGTACATGCGCAGCATCATCTCGGCCCAGTCCTGGGCTTCTGTGCCCCCAGAGCCTGCCTGGATATCGAGAAAAGCATTATTGGCATCCATTTCGCCGTCAAACATACGGCGAAATTCAAGCTGTTCCAGCTGGCGCACCAGGGCATCAACTTCGGACTGGATCTCGGCAACCGTGGCCTCGTCGTCCTCGGCCGCTGCCATCTCCAGCAAATCGCCGGCATCAGCAGCGCCGGTGGTCAGCGCTTCGATGGTGTGGACAATCGCTTCCAAAGAGGCGCGCTCTCTTCCAAGGCCCTGGGCCCGCTCCGGGTCATCCCAGACGCTGGGCTCGGCCAGCTCCAGCTCTACCTCGGCCAGGCGTTCCTTGCGATTGGCAAAGTCAAAGATACCCCCTAAGCACGTCGGTGCGCGCAGTAATGTCCTTGAGCGTTTGTACCAGCGGGTTGATCTCTAGCATGGTCTTGCCAATCCTTTGAAAAGCCGCGCATTTTAACGCAGGCGGGGGCTACAGGGAATGCGGAGCAAGTGGCAATAGTTGCCTCCCACGGGACTACTGCTCAGGGATGGTGAGGTGCTCGATAACAAGTTGCAGGGAGCGCCGGCCTCGAAATTCGTTAACGTCCAGCCGATAGGCCGCCGCCACCCGATCCTGGGCCGGGTTCGGCCACACCTCGAGATCAACATTGAAGGCGATGGCGTCAACCAGCTCAGCGGTGCCCGGCACTGCCAAAACAAGTTTCAGGTGTTTTTCGCCGACCAGCCGTTGTTGCACGATATTGAAGCAACCATCAAACAGGGGCTCCGGGAAATGTTGGCCCCAGGGCCCGGCAAAGCGCAGGGCACTGGCCAACTCCAGATTAAAATCGTCTGGCAGCAACTCCCCATCCGAGTCGATCACCGCCTGCAGGTTAACATCTTCGGTATGTCGGGCGACTTCGGCGACAAAGGCCGCTGCAAAATCGTCATAGGCATCGCGTTCCAGGCTCAAACCAGCGGCCATGGCGTGGCCTCCGAATTTACTGACCAGACCTGGATGGCGAGTAGCCACCGCGTCCAGAATGTCACGAATATGAATGCCGGGAATGGATCGCGCCGAGCCCTTTATCTCGCCGTCCTCGGCGTCGGCAAAGGCAATTGTGGGGCGGTGCAAGCGATCCTTGATACGTGACGCCAGTATACCCACCACGCCCTGGTGCCAACCCGGATCATAAAGGGTAATACCGACCGGCGGCTCCTCACCTTCGGCCAGCTCCAAATCTGCCAGCAGCGCCAGCGCCTCATCCTGCATGCCCTGCTCGATCACTCGCCTGTCCTGGTTAAACTGATGCAGCTGATTGGCCAGCGGGCGAGCGCTGTGACTGTCAGGGCTCAAAAGACACTCGATACCAATAGACATATCATCCAGCCTGCCAGCCGCATTAAGTCGTGGCCCGACGGCAAAGCCCAGATCGGAAGCGACCAGGGTTTCGGGATTGCGGCCAGCGATTTCCAGCAGGGCCTGTATGCCAGGTCGCGCCTGGCCAGCCCTGATCCGCTGCAGCCCTCCCGCCACCAGAATCCGGTTGTTGCGATCCAGTGACACCACATCGGCGACCGTACCCAGCGCCACCAGGTCGAGATATTGGGCGAGATTGGGTTCCTTGACGACGTTTGTGCTGAACCAGTCCCGCCTGCGCAACTCGGCGCGCAGGGCCAGCATGATGTAGAAAATCACCCCCACCCCGGCCAGATTCTTACTGGCAAAGGTGCAGCCAGGCTGATTCGGATTGACAATAACTTCAGCTGCCGGCAGCGTTCGCCCGGCCAGGTGATGATCGGTGACCAAGGTCCTGATGCCGGCGGCAGTGGCGGCGGCAACACCCTCAATGCTGGAGATACCATTGTCGACGGTGATAATAAGATCGGGCTTGTCCTGCGCAGCCAGCGCGACGATTTCCGGTGTCAGTCCGTAGCCGTACTCAAAGCGGTTGGGTACCAGGTAACCGACATCGTTTGCCCCCATGGTGCGCAGCGCGCTGACTACCAGTGCGGTGCTGGTGGCCCCATCGGCGTCGAAATCGCCAACTACTGTGATCTTTTGTTGCGCTGCCAGCGCGTCGGCCAGCAATTTTGCCGCCGCCTCGGCGTGCAGCAGTGAATCCGGAGGCAGGAGTTGACCCAGACCGAGATCGAGTTCATCGACAGAGGTAATACCACGACCGCGATAGATTCGGCCCAGCAAGGGGTGTAGATCGGACTCAGCCAGGCCGGTCAGCTCACTTCCCGGGTCGATATCTCGCCTGCGGACGATCTTATCCACGGCAGCGATCAGGCGTTGATATGGTCAGCCATGAAATCCTGTACGGCCTTCAGATCGTTGGGCAGCACCTCGAATCGCTCAGGCCTTTCAAACAGATCGCGCAGGTGCAGGGGCAACATCGGCTCCTCGTCGAGTCCGGCGCTGCGGATGGCATCCGGAAACTTCGCCGGGTGCGCTGTGGCCAGAGTGACCATCGGAACCTGCGGGGGCGTTCCCGCATCCAGGGCTGCCTTTACGCCGATTGCCGTATGAGGATCAAGCAGGTATTCGCACTCGGCCCAGGTACTGGCAATCTGCTCACCGGTTTCCTGGTCCGATACGCGCTGACTGCTAAACAGTGCCCGGGCGTCGGCCATGGCCTTATCAGACAAACTGATATCGCCACTATCGAGCTGACGCATAAGATCAGCAATCACAGCCCCATCGCGGTCATACAGATCAAACAGCAGGCGCTCAAAGTTACTGGAAACCGTAATATCCATACTCGGCGACAAACTGTGTTCCAACGGCTGACGGCCGTAGGTGCTGGTGGTCATCACCCGGTGCAGCACATCATTGCGATTGGTGGCGATAACCAGACGCTCTATCGGCAAACCCATCTGGCGCGCCAGATACCCGGCAAAGATATCGCCAAAGTTGCCCGTGGGAACCGAGAAGGCAACAGACCGTGCCGGCGCACCAAGGGCCACCGCGGCATAAAAATAATAGACGATCTGGGCCATGATACGGGCCCAGTTGATCGAGTTAACAGCCACCAGGCTGCGATCGGGCGGCAGGAAGCTGCGATCGCCAAAGCTGGCCTTGACCATGGCCTGGCAATCGTCAAAGTTGCCCTCCACCGCCAGATTGTGGATACCCTTGCCGTCGACAGTTGTCATTTGCCGGCGCTGCACGTCCGACACCCGCTGATGCGGATGCAGGATAAAAATGTCGATATTGCGGCAGCGCTTACAACCTTCAATCGCCGCCGACCCGGTGTCGCCGGAGGTGGCCCCCATGATCACTACCTTCTGCGCCTTGCGCTCCAACACGTAGTCGAGCAGCCGACCGAGCAGCTGCAGGGCAAAGTCCTTGAAGGCCAGAGTGGGGCCATGAAACAACTCCATAACCCACTGGTTGCTGCCAATCTGTACCATCGGTGCCACGGCGTTGTGGCGAAACTGGGCATAGGTATCCTCGAGGATCGCCTGCAGATCGTCGTCCGGAATACAGCCGGCAACAAACGGACTGATAATTCTCTGCGCCAGTTGGGCGTAATCCAGCCCCGCCATGTCAGCGATATCACTGGCACTGAATTGGGGCAGGGTTTCGGGAACGTACAGGCCACCGTCCGCCGCCAGGCCGGTGAGCAGTACCTGTTCGAAATCGAGAGCGGGTGCATTACCCCGGGTGCTGATGTATTTCACAATGTCTTACCTGCTATCCGTCCAGCGTCTCTACCCGAATACGGGTGATGCGGCCGTTAATTGTAGGCAGTGCCTCGATGGCACGCGCGGCTGTCTCCAGGTCGCCCTGGGCGGCCACGTTTGTTACCACGATAACCGGCACCCGGTCCTGGCCGGAAGCGGGCGCCTTCTGAATCAAGGCCTCGATACTGATGCCCTGCTCCCCGAGCAGGCTGGCTATCTGTGACATCACACCTGGCTTGTCCTGTGCTTCCAACCGCAAGTACCAGGCCGTTACCACATCGCTCATCGGCACAATGGGTAGGCGCTTGATGCTATCGCCGGAGATACCCAGTGCCGGCACCCGGCACACCTGCCCTGCGCCGATATCACGGGCGAGGTCGACAATATCCGCAACCACCGCAGAGGCCGTTGGCTCGGCGCCAGCACCGGCGCCATAATACAGCGTAGGCCCTACCGCATCGCCCTCAACCAGGACTGCATTTTTTACCCCGTCGACATTGGCAAGCAGGCGTTGCTCAGGAATCAGGGTGGGGTGAACGCGCAGCTCCACGCCCTTCTCGCTTTGTTTTGCCACGCCCAGGTGCTTGATCCGATAACCCAGTTCCTCGGCATGCTCGACATCCTGCCGGGAAATACCGGAGATGCCCTCGGTATATACAGCATCGAACTCAAGTGGAATTCCAAAAGCCAAAGAAGCAAGGATGACCAGTTTGTGCGCAGCATCAATACCCTCTACATCAAAGGTCGGATCAGCCTCGGCATAACCCAGAGCCTGCGCCTCGGCCAGAACATCGGCGAAGTCGCGCCCCTTGTCGCGCATTTCAGTAAGAATAAAGTTGCCCGTGCCGTTAATGATGCCAGCCAGCCACTCGATACGATTGCCTGCCAGCCCTTCCCGCAGTGCCTTGATAATCGGAATACCGCCGGCGACCGCCGCTTCGTAGCGCACAACAACGCCATGCTCCCCGGCCAGGGCAAAAATTTCGTTGCCGAATTCGGCGATCAGCGCCTTGTTGGCGGTAACCACATGCTTGCCATTGCGAATAGCTTCCTCGATCAGTTCGCGAGCGACGGTCGTGCCGCCGATCAATTCAACAACAATATCGACCTCAGGATCTTTGACCACGTCAAAAATATCGCGACTCACGCGGGTCTGGCCGAGTTCGCAGTCTGGGTTGTCCCGTCTGGCGCCCACGTGAACGACGGCAAGCTCAGTCTGGGCCCGGGCACCGATCAGATCGCCATTGCGCTGCAGGACGTTGAATGTTCCGCCACCGACTGTACCGAGGCCGCAAATTCCAATGTTAACTGGTTTCATCAGTAATCCGTTGTTGACTCTATCGATGGCGCCGCTCAGGCGTTGCCGTCCTGTTTCATCATCCGCTTGATATTGCGGATAGCCTGGCGCGTGCGATGTTCATTCTCAATCAGGCCGAAGCGCACATAGCCCTCGCCATACTCGCCAAAACCAACGCCCGGGGATACCGCCACTTTGGCCTCTTCCAGCAGCTTTTTACTGAACTCCAGCGAACCCAGTTCGCGATAGGGTTCAGGCACCTTGGCCCAGACAAACATGGTGGCCTTGGGCGGCTCAACTGGCCAACCAGCGGCGTTCAAGCCCGTGCATAATACGTCGCGTCTCGACTTATACATGGCATTAATCTCACCGACACAGGTCTGATCACCTTCCAGTGCCGCAATGGCGGCAACCTGGATCGGCGTGAACATGCCGTAGTCGAGATAGGATTTCATCCGCGCGAGGGCGCCGACCAGCTCCTGGTTACCGCAACAGAAACCCACTCGCCAACCCGGCATATTGTAGCTCTTGGACATGGAGAAGAACTCGACTGCCACCTCGCGGGCACCGTCAACCTGCAAAATGGAGGGCGCCACATAACCGTCATAACACAGGTCTGCATAGGCCAGGTCCTGCACCACCCAGATCTCGTGCTCACGGGCTATGGCCACCACTTTTTCGAAGAAGTCGAGCTCTACGCAGTGCGCGGTCGGGTTGGAGGGAAAGTTCAACACCAGCATCTTGGGCTTGGGCCAGGTATTACGTATGGCGCTGTCCAATTCTGCGAAGAAGTCGACCCCTTCTCCCATCGGCACATGGCGGATGTCGGCACCAGAAATCACGAAACCGTAGGGGTGAATGGGATAGGACGGGTTAGGTACCAGGATGGCGTCACCAGGGCCAGTTGTTGCCAGCGCGAGGTGTGCCAGACCCTCCTTGGAACCCAGGGTAACAATGGCCTCGGTGGCCGGATCCAGGGTCACGTCATAGCGCCGCTGGTACCAGTCACAGATCGCCTTGCGCAGGCGCGGAATTCCCTTGGATTGCGAATAGCGATGGGTATCGCCGCGCTGGGCTGTCTCTACCAGCTTGTCCACAATGTGCGCAGGAGTCGGCTGATCCGGGTTGCCCATCCCGAAATCGATAATATCTTCCCCCGCCGCACGCGCCTGCTGCTTGAGCTCGCCAATAATGTTGAACACATAGGGCGGAAGGCGCTGGATGCGCTGAAACTGTTGGTCCACGTCGCTAAACTCGAGTCATTGCCGACCGGCGGCAGAATGGCAAAAAAAGGGGGAAAACAGTACTGAGTCAGCCCCACGCTGTCAACGCAGCGGAGGCTGGATAGGGATTATTGACGAACTACTCGAGACCCAGGGTAACCATCAGGTCATCCGCAGACTGGTAGCCCGGAATCAACTGGCCCGACTCTGTCACAATGGCAGGTGTACCGCGCACACCGATTTTACCGCCCAGCTCATACTGAGCAGCCACCGGATTGTCCTCACAGACCTTGTTGGCGACAGTTTCACGGTTCTTCAGTCGGGTCAGCGTGTCCTGCGGATTCTCGGCACACCAGGCGGTGGCCATCTGACGATAACTCTCGGAGTCCACACCAGAGCGCGGATAGGCCAGATAACGCACTTCCACCCCGCGCTTGTTCAACTCGGGAACCTCCTGATGCAGCTTCTGGCAATAAAAGCAGGACGTATCGGTGAACACAGTAATGTGGGCCCGGGCTTCACCTTCAGGGGAGAATACGATCATCTCACCCTCAGGGACGCCCTCGACCAGGGCAAGACGCTCGCCATCGCGGCTACGCTCGGTGATATTTACCAAGCCGTCTGGCGCCACTTCATAGAGGTCACCCACAATAAAGTAACTGCCTGATGTGTTGGCGTATACCAGCGGACCATTAACAAACTGTACCGCATAAACACCGGGGATTTCGCTGTTCGCTACCGACTCCACCGCCAGATTCATACTGGGTATGGCCAGGTTCTTGCGCAACTGCTCCTCAACGGCTTTATCCACCGGATCGGCGGCCAGGGCCACCGCACTGAATATCAATCCGGTCAGCGTGGTGCCGAGTATTTTCGCTATCATGCCTGGTCCTCTATCGACGATCGTGTCGCCTGTTAACTTGCTCTGCCTGTGCCGATGTTGGAACGGCAACCGACGGTTTAGTTCCCCCGGCGATACTAACCCCGGGGGTGATGCTGCGCATGCAGTTCCTGCATACGCTGTTTAGCCACGTGGGTATATATCTGCGTGGTGGTCAGGTCGCTGTGACCGAGCAGCATCTGTACGACCCTGAGATCCGCACCGTGATTCAGCAGATGCGTGGCAAATGCATGGCGCAGGGTGTGGGGCGACAGCGCTTTTTTAATCTGCGCCCGCTCGGCATAGATTTTAATACGATACCAGAAGGTCTGGCGAGTCATCTGTGTGCCACGGCGACTGGGAAACACCACATCGGAGGGAATCCCCTTCAACAGCTCCATGCGCGGCCCCGCCAGGTACTGCTGCAACCAGTTCAGGGCTTCCTCCCCCATCGGTACCAAACGCTCCTTGTTACCTTTGCCGAAGACGCGGACAACTCCCTGGTTAATGCTGACCTGGGACAACTGCAGGCTGGTTAACTCAGTGACCCGCAGACCACAGGCATAGAGCAGTTCGAGCATACTGCGATCGCGAAACTCCAGGGGCACCTCAAGATTGGGAGTACCCAGCAGCTTGTCGACATCCTCCTCCGAAAGAGACTTGGGGAGCGGTCTGCCCAGCTTGGGACTGTCAATATCGAGCGTGGGATCCACCGTTATCCGACCCTCACGCAACAGGAAATGGTAAAAGCCGCGGATGCACGACATAAAGCGGGCAGTCGAGCGCTGACTCTGGCCCGCCTTGAGACGGGCGCCGAGATAGGCTTGTAAATCGCCGCGATCGGCACGCAGCACGGTAGAACCGCGGGTCGTCTCCAGCCAGGTGTGATATTGCCGGAGGTCACGCCGGTAGGAACTGAGGGTATTGTCAGCCAGCCCCTTCTCCATCCACATGGCGTCGATGTAGCGCTCTATTTCCGGGTGTTCACTAACGCTTTGTGGCATGGGCGCTCACTATACAGAAACGGCGGGCACAAAAAAGCGGCCCAACAGGCCGCTTTCCGGTGTCACATAAAGCTGTACTAGTTTGACAGCTTTTCCTTGATGCGCGCAGCACGGCCGGACAGGTCACGAAGATAGTACAGCTTCGCCTGGCGAACGTCACCGCGGCGCTTGACGGTAACGCTGTCAACCAACTTGCTGTAAGCCTGGAAGGTTCGCTCAACGCCAACACCGTGGGATATTTTGCGGACAGTGAACGCGCTGTTCAGCCCGCGGCTGCGCTTGCCAAGTACCACGCCTTCGAAGGCCTGCAGACGCTCGCGATTGCCTTCCTTTACCTTGACCTGAACAACCACGGTATCACCGGGGCCAAATTCGGGCAGTTCCTTTTCCATTTGCTCAGCGTCAAGCTGGGAAATAATCTTGTTGGTGCTCATGGCGCGCTCCTGTTGTGTTCCATTCGTAGCTTCACAGCTAGCGATTTCTTGTTAACCCGTGTTCACGGCAATACGCCGCCAACAATTCGTCTTCCTCGGGAGACATCTCCCTGCCTGACAACAAGTCTGGCCGCCGCTCCAGAGTGCGACCCAGTGCCTGCTGCAGGCGCCAGCGGCGGATCTTTTCATGATCGCCACTGAGTAATACTGCCGGTACCGTCTGGCCCGCATAATCCTCGGGCCTGGTGTAGTGCGGGCAATCCAGCAAACCGTTGGCGTAGGAATCTTCCTGCGCAGACAGCTCGTGACCCAGCACACCGGGTAGTTGGCGCGTCACCGCATCGATGACCACCATCGCGGCCAGTTCGCCGCCACTGAGGACATAGTCGCCTATCGACAATTCCTCATCGACCTCCGCCGTAATCAGGCGCTCGTCGACTCCTTCATAGCGGCCGGCAACCAGTACCAGCCCTGGCTCTTGGGCCAGCTCCACGGCTTTGGCGTGGTCAAATCGCCGCCCCTGGGGTGACAGGTACACAACTTTCGTGCCCTCTCCCACCGCCTCCCTGGCAGCGGCTATCGCCTGCTGCAAGGGGTCTATCTTCATCAACATTCCCGGGCCACCGCCGTAGGGCCTGTCATCCACGGTCCGGTGCTTATCGACCGTGTAATCGCGCGGGTTGAGCTGATGCAATGTCACCAGACCCTGTTCCACCGCTCGACCCGTGACCCCGTGGTCGCTGACGGCGGTGAACATTTCCGGGAACAGGCTCACCACTGCGATTTGCATTGTGTCCCGCTCCAACCCTTGCGCTTGATCCCTACTCGTCGAGGAACCAGTTAACCTCTATCGTGCCCTGCTCCAGATCCACCCCGGTCACCACGTCGCCGGGCAGGTAAGGAATCAGTCGTTCCCGGTCGTCAAGGCTGTCATCGCTGGCCTTGATCACCAACACATCGTTGGCACCGGTTTCTATCAGGTAGTCTACCGTTCCCAGCAACTCCCGCTTGTCGCCCTCCTGACACCAGACCTGCAAACCCTGCAGCTGACGCCAGTAATACTCGCCCTGTTCCAGTTGCGGCAGACTATCGGCCCTGACCGCGACGTCCAATCCCTTGAATGTCTCCGCCAACTCCCGGTCATCTACGCCCTCGATATGGGCCACCAGACCTTTGCCGTGGCGTTTGCCAGCGCTGAAGGTAATCGGCTCCAGGCCGTTCCTGCGCTTGAGCATCCAACCGTCGAAACCAAGAAAGTTCTCCATTGGTTCCGTGTATGAGTGAATTTTGACCCAGCCCTTTATTCCGTAACTGCCGGTAATCTTGCCGGCAACCATGAACTGGCTTGCATCAGGGTCACTCATAACCCCACCGCCAATCAGGCCGCGGCAGCAGAGTCCTTGACCAGCTTGGCGACACGCGGAGACAACTGCGCACCCTGGCTCTGCCAGAACTCTATGCGATCCGCTTCCAGACGCAGACGCTCTTCCTGGCCTCGGGCACAGGGATTGAAGAAGCCGACGCGCTCGATAAAGCGGCCATCGCGGGATTTACGGCTGTCGGTTACGGTCAAGTGGTAGAAAGGACGCTTCTTGGCGCCACCACGAGAAAGTCGAATTGTTACCATTTTCGCTAAATTCCTACAAATTAGGTGGCATCTACGGCGAACTCGCCAGTTTCTCCACGACAAAAACCGACCCATGGGCCGGAAAGGTGGCGTATCATACGGAAATTACCGACGCTTTTAAACCCCGAAGACGGAGTTTTTTTAATGAATTCCGCACCTTACGGAAACACAGCCGCGGTCACGACCACACCCCCGGGCAGATAACTACTGGAAAGGCATGCCGCCGCCAGGACCACCCATGCCACCACCGCCGCCGGGGGGCATCATTCCGCCCAGGCCGCGCATCATCTTTTGCATGCCACCGCCCTTCATCTTCTTCATCATCTTCTGCATTTGCTTGTGCTGCTTGAGCAAGCGGTTGAGGTCCTGAACCTGGGTACCGGAACCCTGGGTGATGCGCCGCTTGCGCGAGCCAACAATAATTTCGGGTTTACGCCGCTCTGCGGGCGTCATGGAATTGATCATGGCTTCCATACGGGCGAACATTTTGACATCCATATTCTGTTGCGCCATCTGCGCCATGTTGCCCATGCCCGGCAGCTTATCCAGCATGCCGGTGATGCCGCCCATGTTGTTCATCTGCTGCAACTGGTCGCGAAAATCTTCCAGGTCAAAGCGCTGGCCCTTCTTGACCTTTTTGGCCAGCCGCTCGGCCTTCGCCTTGTCGACCTTCTGCTCGGCCTCCTCGATCAGCGACATCATGTCGCCCATGCCGAGGATCCGCGACGCAAGACGATCCGGATGGAAAGGATCCAGGGCTGCGGTCTTTTCGCCTACGCCCAAAAACTTGATAGGCTTGCCGGTAATAGAACGCACCGACAGGGCCGCCCCGCCCCGGGTATCGGCATCAACCTTGGTCAGGATCACACCGGTAAGCGGCAGCGCCTCACCGAATGCCTTGGCAGTGTTGGCGGCATCCTGGCCCGTCATGGCATCCACCACGAACAGGGTCTCGATCGGTTTGATCGCCGCATGCAATTCCTTGATTTCAGCCATCATCGGCTCGTCGATAGCCAAACGACCGGCAGTGTCGACAATCAGAACGTCGCTGAATTTGATACGGGCATGGTCCAGCGCAGCCCGGGCGATGTCCACAGGCTTCTGGTCAGCGTTGCTGGGAAAAAAATCGGCGCCGACTTCACCGGCGAGGGTTTCGAGCTGCTTGATCGCGGCCGGACGATAGACATCGGCACTGACTACCGTCACCGACTTCTTCTCGCGCTCTCGGAGAAATCTGGCCAACTTGGCCACCGATGTGGTTTTACCCGCGCCCTGCAGCCCAGCCATCATAATCACCGCCGGCGGCTGTGCGGCCAGGTTGAGGGACTCGTTGGCGGCACCCATGACCGACTCCAGCTCGTCCTGCACTATCTTGAGGAAGGCCTGGCCGGGACTGAGGCTCTTCATGACCTCCTGACCCAGCGCCCGCTGCTTCACGGCTTCGACAAAATCCTTGACCACGGGCAGGGCGACATCGGCTTCCAGCAGGGCCATACGCACTTCGCGCAGGGTATCCTGGATGTTTTCCTCGCTGAGGCGCGCTTTACCAGTAATGGAGCGCAGGCTGGAGGACAGGCGATCGGACAAACTCTGGAACATGGGGTAACTCTCGGTGAGACGGAAACGCTATTGATTATTCAGGGACAAGCCGGTACAAGGTAGCGAAGTATACGTCACCCGGGCCCAACCCCCAAACCAATGTCTGTCGCCTTTATCGCTGTTATCTGTGCTCTGCTTTACCTGGCAGCGAGCGGCGTACAGCTGTTGAGTATCAGCCAGCAACGCGGCCAGACCAGTCGGACCGTGATCGGCTTGGGGCTCGCGGCCCTGGTGGGTCACGCCATCGTGGCCTATGACAGCGTGGTCAGCGACGGCGGCCTGGACCTGGGCTTTTACAAGGTCTCTGCACTGATTTTCCTGTTGGTCAACGTGGCCTGCCTCCTGTCGCTATTGCGCCGGCCGCTGCAGAACCTGCTGGTGCTGTTGTTTCCCCTGTCTGCGGTGTCCGTGCTGGTGTCCACCTTCGGACCCTCCACCGGCGCGCTGTCCGATGGCACCAGGAGCATTGGCATGACGCTGCATATCGGCAGCTCAATGCTGGCCTATGCGGTATTAACCCTGGCCGCGATTCAGTCCGCCGTGATTGCCGTGCAGGACCACCAACTCAAGCATCGACATACCCGGGGCATCATTCAGGTGCTGCCGCCACTACAGTTGATGGAGACCATACTGTTCGAACTGCTGTGGGTGGGCGTCATTATGCTGACCATTGCCATCGGCTCGGGCGCAGTCTTCATCGACGACATCTTCGCCCAGCACCTGGTGCACAAGACGGTACTGACAATTTTTGCCTGGGCGCTGTTCTCATTGTTACTGTGGGGCCACTATCAACTGGGCTGGCGCAGCCAGACAGCGGTGCGCCTCACGCTGGCAGGGTTTGCACTGCTAATGCTGGCATTTTTTGGCTCCAAGCTGGTGCTGGAACTGGTCCTCAACAAGCCTTGAAATGACTGCATTAACACCATCCACAGTACTTGCTCACGCTATGCTTTTTCTTCAAGATAGCCGCTCTATCACTGCACAGGACACCCGCCCGACTTGAACGAGGCACCGCTGGGCCTTTTATTCTCTATATTGGCAGTGCTGATTCTCATGTCCGCTTTTTTCTCCAGCTCGGAGACAGGCATGATGTCGCTCAACCGTTACCGGTTGAAGCACCTGAGGAAAAACAAGCACCGCGGCGCGCGGCGGGCCAGTAAATTACTGGAGCGACCCGATCGCCTGATCGGCTTGATTCTGATCGGTAATAACCTTGTCAATATCGCAGCGTCAGCTCTGGCCACGGTCATTGCCATTCGACTGTGGGGCGACGCCGGCATCATCATTGCCACCATTGCCCTGACCCTGACTATTCTTATCTTCGCCGAGATCACACCGAAGACGATTGCCGCACTTTACCCGGAGAAAATCGCCTTCCCCGCCAGCTTCATCTTGTGGCCGCTGCTCAAGCTGTTGTACCCCGTCGTAGTCGGGGTCAATGGCATCACCAATGGCCTGCTCAGGTTACTGGGCTTCGACCCCGATAAAAGCAGCGATGAACACGTGTCGTCCGAGGAACTGCGCACTATCGTCACCGAAGCGGGGCAGCTTATACCCAGACAGCACCGGGACATGCTGCTTAACATCCTCGACCTTGAAGAGGTTGAGGTCGACGACATTATGGTGCCGCGTTCCGAGGTCTATGGCATCGACCTGGACGATAGCGACGACGATATCATGCAGTGCCTGCAAAACAGCTCCCACACGCTGTTGCCGGTCTGGCGCGAGGACATCAACGATATCCTTGGCATCCTTCATATGCGCAGCATCAGCCGCGTCATCGACCAGCAGGGGCTGGACCGGGCGGCGCTGGAGCGTGAGATGGACAAACCCTACTTCATCCCTGAAAGCACTCCGCTGCACACCCAGCTGCTTAATTTTCAGAAGAAGAAATTACGCCTTGGCATCGTCGTGGATGAGTACGGCCAGGTGATGGGCCTGGTGGCACTGGAAGATATTCTGGAGGAGATTGTCGGCGAGTTTACCTCCAATCTGCAGAATCCCACCGACAGCATCTATCCCCAGCGCGACGGCAGCTACATCATTGCCGGCACGGCGACGGTGAGAGATATCAACCGCAACCTCGACTGGGAACTGCCCACAGACGGGCCGAAAACGCTCAGCGGGCTTATCCTTGAGAATCTGGAATTGTTTCCCGACGCTAACGCCGGACTCACCATCGCCGGCTACATGCTGGAAATTCTGGAACTGGAGGGTAATGTTGTGCAGGCGGTAAAAGCCCGCCCGCAGGCAGCTACCTAGTTCAGTCGAACGGGGTTAGAGGCCAGGAATCGCTCTTTGGCTCTGGCCAGCATGGCACGCTTGTCGTCTGCCGAGGCCATGAACCAGTCGGTAATTTCTTCTGCGCTGCGATAGCAGCCCTGGCAGATATCCTGCTCATCCAGAACACAGATCGAGACGCAGGGCGATTTGGGTTCGTCTTCCGTCAAGAGTCTTCCCCGAGAGATTCCAGATAACGACGGGCGTTGCCGACGTAATGGTCAGCATTGTGGGCCAGACCCAGTTGCTGCTCTTCGCTCAACGTGGTTTTGATCTTCCCGGGAGAGCCCAGAACAAGACTGCCGTCGGGGATATCCATACCCTCGGTGACCAGGGCATTGGCCCCGATCAGACAACCGCGACCAATACGGGCACCGTTGAGTACCACGGCATTGATGCCGACCAGACTGCCGTCGCCAATGGTACAGCCATGCAGCATCGCGTTGTGTCCGACCGTGACGTTCTTGCCCACAACCAAGGGAAAGCCGGGGTCGGCGTGCATCACCGTACCATCCTGAATGTTACTGCCGGCACCCACCTCGATTCGCTCGGCATCACCGCGCAGCACGCAGCTAAACCAGACGCTGCTGTTCTCGTGCAGTGTCACCCGGCCAATAACGGCCGCATTGGGTGCGATAAAGTGGCCTTCACCAATCAGCGTGACACTGTCGTCACCCAGGCTGTATTTCATGGTTTTTCCTTCCAGTCGCGTTGCAAGTCAATTCCGGCATCGTATGCCACGTTGGCCAGCTGTGCCAGCACTGCCGCGGTTACGCCCCAGATATTATCGTCTGCCATTTGATAATGCGGCACCATGCGGATGTGCTCGCCATCTGACATTTGCTCCAGGCGGAAAATGTCGTGATTGGCAAAGGTAGCCAGCGGTGCCAGGAACAGACTATCAAACTCCCCGGGATCCATAACAAACTTCAGGCCCGCTGGAATCCTCGCGACACAGGGGTGCACTTCAAACCCGAAACGGGTGAACAGCGGTTGTAGCTCGCCCAGCGGATGAACCTGATCGGCGGTGATACCAACTTCCTCATAGGCCTCGCGCTTGGCGGTAACCCAGGGGCTGGCATCCTCCGGCTCGCGCTTGCCGCCGGGAAAAGCCACTTCTCCGGGGTGCAGGGCAAGGTGACTGGCCCGTCGACCCAGTAGCACGTGGGGCGATTGCTCAGCAGTCAGGGTCACCAGAACGGCCGCCTGCCGAGCCGGGGAGTCATCCCAGGCCAGTCCATCCAACGGCAGACTGTCGGCGACTGACTGATGAACTTCGTTCAAGAGCATGTTACTGGGGAAATTCCGTGATCGTAGCGACCACATCCCAGGCCGGTTCCTCGTAGGGATGGGCAGCTTTCAAGGCAACGACAGCCGCCTCTATGTAATCGGGATGACAGACCATTTCAACCTTGTACTCAACAAGTTTTTCGAGCTCGCCAGACGCTCCAACGTGGGGCTCACTGCCAGGACCTGGCAAGAACTGACCCTCCCCGACCACCTGCCAGCTACAGCGCTGATACTGGCCGATGCTACCGGCACCGGCGGCAAACAGGGCATCCTTGACCACCTCCAGATGGCTCTCGGGTACATAGAAGTTTAACCGATACAATCAAACACCCCGTGCCTGCCGGTCATAAAATTGAGCCGCAAACTGGTCGAGGCTCGCGGTTTCTATAGCCTGCCTGATACCGGCCATATGCTGCTGATAAAAGTGCAGGTTGTGGATGGTGTTGAGCTGCGACCCCAGGATTTCGTTGCACTTGTCGAGATGATGCAGGTAAGCCCGGCTAAAATTGTTACAGGTGTAACAGCTGCACTCCTCGTCCAGAGGCAAGGTGCTGGTTTTATGCCTGGCGTTGCGCAGTTTGAGCTGTCCGCGCGAGGTAAAAAGGTTGCCGTTACGGGCATTGCGGGTGGGCATCACACAATCGAACATATCGACACCACGTCGCACACCCTCAAGCAGGTCTGCCGGTGTCCCCACACCCATCAGGTAGCGTGGTTTATCGTCAGGCAAACGCGACTGCATGATGTCCAGCACAGCCATCATTTCTTCCTTGGGTTCACCCACAGACAAGCCACCGATGGCATAGCCGTCAAAGCCTATCGACATCAAACCCGCCAGGGACTCTGCGCGCAGATCTTCGTACATACCGCCCTGCACAATACCGAACAGTGCCGCCACACTGTCCCCGTGGGCATCCTTGCTGCGCTGCGCCCAGCGTAGCGATAACGCCATAGAGTCACGTGCTTCGGCTTCACTGGCAGGATACGGGGTGCACTCGTCGAAAATCATAACAATATCGCTGCCGAGGCTGCGCTGAATGGCCATGGACTTTTCCGGATCCAGAAATACCTTGGAGCCGTCGACTGGCGACTGAAAGCGGACACCTTCCTCGGAGATCTTGCGCATATCGCCGAGACTGAAAACCTGGAAGCCACCAGAGTCGGTCAGAATGGGACCGTCCCAGCCCATGAAATCATGCAGATCGCCATGTTGCTCGATAATGTCGGTGCCTGGGCGTAGCCAGAGGTGGAAGGTATTACCCAGTATTATCTCGGCGCCAATGGCGCGAATATCCCGGGGCAACATACCCTTGACCGTGCCGTAGGTACCCACAGGCATGAAGGCAGGGGTTTGTACGGAGCCCCGAGGAAACGCCAGGCTGCCGCGGCGCGCATTGCCGTCGGTCCCGGACAGGGTAAATTCCATATGACAGTGTCGACTCACGGATGCCCCCTGGCGCTGTCGGCAGCGGTAATAAACATGGCGTCGCCGTAGCTGAAAAAACGGTAGCCGGCTGCTATCGCCTCGCGGTAAGCGGCCATTATATGCGCCTTACCGGCAAATGCGCTCACCAGCATCAACAGTGTGGATTCCGGCAGGTGAAAATTAGTGATAAGGGCGTCTACTGCGTTGAATTTATAACCCGGGAAAATGAAGATATCCGTATCGCCGACGTAAGGCTGTACGGTACCGGTGGCGGCGCTGACCGTCTCCAGCGAGCGCACCGCCGTCGTACCCACGGCAATCACCCTGCCGCCCTGTTCCCGGGTCTTTTCTATCGCTCGACAAGCCGCTTCGCCTACCTCAAGATACTCGGCGTGCATCACATGATCGGCAATATCATCGGCGCGAACAGGCTGAAATGTGCCGGCACCCACGTGCAGTGTAATGTGTGTCATGCCGATGCCATTATCACGCAATTGCTGCAACAGATCTTCGGTGAAGTGAAGGCCTGCCGTAGGCGCCGCAACGGCGCCCTCTCGGCGCGCAAAAACGGTTTGGTAACGATCCTGGTCGGCGACTTCGTCCTCGCGCTGTATATAGGGCGGCAAAGGCATATGACCGACGCTGGCCAGTATTCCCATCAAGGATTCGCCACAGTCGCTGGCCAGGCAAAACAGCTCTCCCTCCCGACCGGTCACCGTAAAGCTGAGGTCTCCCGGTAAGCCGCCCTCTATCTGACTCAGCAAAATACGAGTGCCCGCACGTGGCGACTTGGAGGCGCGCACATGGGCAAGCGCCATGTCTTTGCCAACGATACGCTCGATCAGGACCTCTACTTTGCCACCGGTCTCTTTCTGACCCCAAAGCCGGGCGGGCATCACCCGGGTATCATTGAACACGAGCAGGTCGCCGGGCAGGACCTGGGCCAGTAAGTCGGTGAACACCCCGTGACTGATTGCGCCGCTATTACCGTCCAGGCACAACAACCGGCTGGCCGATCGCTCAGGCAATGGATGCTGAGCGATCAGCGCCTCGGGGAGTTCGTAATGAAAATCTGCACGTTTCATAGGGCTAAAAAAGCCGGCACGGGGCCGGCTTTAAAGTAGCAGGACAGATTTACTTGTCCTCTTCCTTGGACTCGTCTTCCGCAGGCGCTTCTTCGGCAGGCGCTTCTTCGGCAGGAGCTTCTTCGGCAGGAGCTTCTTCCGCAGGAGCTTCCTCGGCAGGGGCTTCCTCGGCGGGGGCTTCTTCTGCTACAGCTTCCTCAGCAGCGGCTTCCACGGGCGCGTCTTCGGCTGCTTCTTCGGCAGGAGCTTCCTCTTCAGCGACTTCCTCGACAGGCTCCGCAGGCAGCGCCGCCTTGATCAAGCCTTCCTCAACAAGAATACGGACCTTGTCGTCGCCATTGATTGCTGTTTTGCTGGCGTCCTGAACGGCGTAACGCTCGTCGCCACGCTGATAAATAGTGTAGTCAGCTGTTTTCTTTACGATCTTCATTGCCATGCTCTTTTCTCCATCGATACTCAGATATGCCCTTGAGGGCGATTAACACATTCCATGCTCATGCACGGAGCGGCGCGAAGTGTACCTATAAATCTTGAGAAGGTTAAGGGGGAAATATTGCACTTTAGGGATCGGTTGTTATAATCGCGCGCTCTCCAAGGGGTACCAGTGGTGCCTGCATTACCCCTCTGTGCCGGAGTGGTGGAATTGGTAGACACGCCGGATTCAAAATCCGGTGCTAGCGATAGCGTGCCGGTTCAAGTCCGGCCTCCGGTACCATATTTAATCCTATACCCAAAACTTTGAGCAGGCGTGCCGGCCGAAATGTCGGACCATCAACTCCGGCCTCCGGTACCAACTATTTTTAGCGACTTATAGCGACATTATGTCCGAGGCAATTCGCTCGGGAATCTCGCAGCTGCATCCATTGGCATAGTCAAAGTAGATCACCAGACCCGTGCCATCAGCCGCGATAGCATCGAATTGCTCACTGTAAACACAGAACTCCATCAGCATTTTTTTAGGCCCGGTAACGCTGGCGCGGCCGCCAATATGAATCTTGTCAGGGTAGCCGAGAGGTAGCTTGAAATTGCAGTTCACGTTGGCCAGTATCGGGCCACGCTGAGTCTGCTCTTTCAACCGCAACATGCCCAGTCGTTCAAAATAGGCGATGCGAACGTCTTCGAAATAGCGCAGGTAAACTGTATTGTTTACGTGCCCAAAGGCATCGAGGTCGCCCCAAATGACATCCTGACTCAATAGTACGGAATACTCTTGCGCGATGTTTACCATGCTGTGGCACTACCAATTCTTCCTGATAGGAGCAGAATCATGAGGATGGGATTCTTTGTCAAGGCAGCAGACTTTTCAGCTGCCCCAGAAACTGCCACGGTGATGATCGATTATCGAAGCTACCTTCGAGCAAGGAAGCATTGCAAAAGTTCAGATTTATCCGCCGAACGTCGTCTAAAATGGCGCGATCAATCAAGTAAATCCCTTTAATGAACTTTTGCGTATAACTGACATTGCATTGCCATAACTCTAAAAGCAACCAAGTTCACTGTAGTATCGATCCATCTTGAGCGACCAATTATTAAAGGACATCATGCGACCCATCTTTGCACGCCAGATCTGCCAAGCCGCCTTATCAACTATCACACTGCTAGCGCTCGTCGCGTGCAGCGATAGTGACAATGATCGCCGCCCTCAAACCCCTCCAGAGCCGACAGTAGCGGTAAGCTATGACTCCACCGCCAATCCACCTGAGCTGCCCTTCCCCAATGCTATCTATCTTGGAGACGATGGCCGTCTGGCGCTGCCACTGCCTGCCGATGCAGAGCCTGGCGACCTGGGTAATGCCGTGGTGGCTGTCAACACATTGGATGGATTCTCCACCACTGCCCCCTGGCACATTGATTTCGCTGAGGCCATCGACGAGACAAGCATTGAAGCTGGCAGCAATGTTCGTGTTTTCGAGATCTCGGTGGACGGTGAGGGCTTACCCGACACCGTTATAGCTGAGCTGGAGGGCGAAGTGGATTACCGCGTAAGTATCTCGGCGGTAAAGGATTCACGGTTGTTGATCAAGCCACTGCGACCACTGACAGGTGACTCGCACTATCTACTCGGTCTTTCGTCGGGTATTGCTGCTGAGAGTGGCCTGGCTATGGGGCCCGGTGCCGATTATCTCGCCCTGCGAGATGGTGACGCTGCTGACAGCGGGAACACTATCGACCGCGCCTACTTATCCTCCCTGGTTCGGGCCCAGGAGGCCTTGCTCGGTGAAAATGGCATGGAACTGTCTTCTATCGCTACATCATTCAGCTTTCCAACTCAGTCCACCTCTACCATACTCGATTGGATCAATGACAATGCGACACCTAGATCCGTCTCTCTTGCAAGACCCACCATGACTATTGGCGGAGAAAAACTGCCACTCACCAGTCGACCCGCGGCACCTTTGGCGGCGGCTTTTGGCTTAACGCCTTCGGGTCAGGTGGACATCTATACGGGAACTATTGAGCTACCCTATTACATGCAACAGCCGAATAACCCGACGGATGATACTGTTTACGACAGCTTCCTTCGCAATAGCGAGGGCAGACCTATTCTCGACCCGGCAATGGGATTACAGTCAAATCCTGTGAGCGTTCCCATACTAGTCACCATACCCAACACCAGCCTGGATAGCTCTCTCACCAGACCCGCAGGCGGCTGGCCGGTTGCCATTTATCAGCATGGATTCGGCGGCAATCGCACTAATTTGTTATTGATCGCAGATGCACTCGCAGCCCAAGGCGTCGCTGGTATAGCCATAGATCAGCCAGTTCACGGTGTGATCCCGGCAGATGCGGGCGCTGTACCGCTGAACGTTTTCGCTGCCGCCGGAGTAATTTTTTATCAACAAGACACCGAGCGCCACTTCGACCTCGACCTCGATGCAGACGGAACCACGGACCTATCGGGGCAGAATTTTTTTAGTCCCCGGAACCAATTGACCTTGCGAGATAACTTCCGACAAGCGGCTTCGGACCTGTTCTATCTTTCCCGCACAATCCCGACTATCTCATTAAGCGACGAGCAAGCCCCGGCCTTTAATCCAGAGAGAATTCACTTACTGTCACTGTCCTTTGGCTCTGTTGTTGGCACTCTGGTCGCCGGGGTTAACAACGATATCAAAGCCTTCAGTCTATCGGCACCAGGCGGCGGCTTCACAAAGTGGTTCGAGGGTGCACCGGATAGTAATGCCTCACAATTAGAAGCACTCGCTCGACTGGGTTTCGAGCAGGGTACTCAGGCTTACGAGGACTACCTGACACTCCTGACCACTATCGAAGGACCTGCAGACCCCATCAATTACGCCGAGGCAGCAGGACAACTGCATCCGATTCATGTAACCGAGATCATCGGCGATGGGACACCGGAAAACCTCCCCGATCAGACGATACCCAATGACGTTCTCGACCGCGGGGCTTATGAGGGCCTGGTCGTCGAAACAGCACCGTTGGCAGGCACCGAGCCGATCGCGCGCTTGATGAATCTCCGGCCGCTTTTGTCTGATACCAGTGATACCGATGGGCTGCGGGTAATTGGTCGCTTCGTGCGTGGTGACCACCAGTCACAGGTTAACCCCCTTCCCGACAGCGAGGTTACTGCAGAAATACAAGTGCAGACGGCCACTTTCCTTGCTAGCGATGGCAACAACATCCGGGTGAACGACAGTAGCTTGCTGGAAATGAACTACCTGCCAACCCAGTAGTTGCCACGCATCATGCTAAGCTGAGGCCACAGAGCCTCACTGGGGGAAGTGATGTTTACCGGAGTTCTAGCCGCTGTTCTGTTTGTACTGAGTGCGGGTGTCGGCCAACATGTGGCTCGGCATTTTGGTATCTACCTGATGCTTGGAATGGCATCACTGCTGCCGCTATTTATCTACCTCAGCATTCCCGCGTTTAGCGAGCAACGCCCAATCACCTATTTCTTCCTGAGCCTGCTGGGGCAGGAACAGGCCCACAATGCCAAGCTGCATCTGCTGGCGATCTCTGGCGGATTTGTCGGTGGTTTCTTTTGGCAGACGTTGCGCAAAGGGGACGACAGTCGCTGAGAAGCCACCCTTTTCAGGTTTCAAGATTCTGCAACAAGCGCTCAACCACAGAGAACAATCTGTCGAGATCCACCGGCTCTGAAAGCCGGTGATCTCCGCTCTTAATAAGAGTCACCTCGACATCATCGGAAATGATGCTCTCGGCAATG
>CALJFL010000007.1 GCA_938074135.1 uncultured Halieaceae bacterium
CTTGACGCCCACGTGGCCGACTATTTTATTGTGGTCGTTCGCACCTCGGGTGAGCCTGGCCAACAGCAAGGCCTCAGTGCTCTGCTGGTTCCGGCTTCTACTGACGGTTTGAGTATTGACCGGCGAAGCATGGTGGATTCACTCAATGCAGGCGCGCTGGAGTTCGCCAACGTGCGAGTGCCGGCGACCGCGTTGCTGGGTCAGGAGGGCGAAGCCTGGGGCGGACTGTCCAGGGCGATCGATATCGCTAATATCGGCTTGTCGTCGGAGCTGTTGGGACTGTCGATCGCCGCCTTTGAGCAAACCGTTGCTTACCTGCAGGAGCGCAAGCAGTTTGGTCGTGTCATCGGCTCCTTCCAGGGACTTCAACATCGCGCCGCAGAATTGTTTGCCGAGCTTGAACTGGCCCGCTCCATAGTCCTGCAAGCGCTACAGGCAATTGACGAGGGCAGTGAGCGACTGCCGCTGCTGGCCAGCGCGGCAAAAGCAAAGCTTTGTGAGGTTGCCCAACGGGCGACCAACGAGGGCATCCAGATGCATGGTGGTATCGGCATGACCGATGAATACGACGTTGGTTTCTTTATCAAGCGGGCCCGGGTTGCGCAACACACATTTGGCGACTACAACTACCACCTCGACCGTTTTGCCAGATTAAGCGGATTTTAGGCTCACGAGGCATTGTGCGCCGCCGCGTGGCTGGCGCAGAAACCGGGGCCCAGTGTCTCGACAAGCGAATAACGTAATTTAGAAGACTCAGGGAGATCAGCGATGGATTTGGGAATCAGTGCCAATGTGGCGCCACTGTTGGACGAGGTTAAACATTTTATTGATAACGAGGTGGCCCCGTTAGAGCGCGAGTACCTTGAGGAAATCAGTGTCGGTGACCGCTGGCAGCAAACGGATCGGCAGGTAGAGATTATGGGCGGCCTGAAAGACAAGGCCAAGGCCAAAGGGCTGTGGAATTTCTTCCTCACCGATGGCGAGAACGGGTCCGGGTTGAATACGGTTGAGTATGCCTACCTGGCAGAAGAAATGGGTAAATCCCATATTGCCGCAGAGGTGTTCAATTGTGCAGCGCCCGATACCGGCAATATGGAAGTGTTGCACAAGTACGGCAGCGAGGCCCAGAAAGCCCAGTGGCTGGAGCCGTTGCTGAATGGGGAAATCCGTTCCGCCTATGCCATGACTGAGCCCGATGTGGCCTCATCCGATGCCACAAATATCAGTACCCAGGCGGTACTGGATGGCGATGAGTGGGTGATCAACGGCGAGAAGCACTATGTCTCGGGTGCCGGAGACGCGCGCTGCAAGATCATGATCGTCATGGTCAAAACAGACCCCGAGGCCCCTAAACACCTGCAGCAGTCACAGATATTGGTGCCGACTGATGCGCCGGGGTTCGAGAACCTTCGCCCCATGCATGTATTTTCCATGGATGATGCTCCCCACGGTCACATGCACCAGCGCTTCACCGACTGCCGAGTGCCTAAGGACAACATTATTCTCGGCCCCGGGCGCGGTTTCGAAATATCCCAGGGGCGACTCGGTCCTGGCCGCATTCACCACTGCATGCGCGCGATAGGTGCCGCTGAAAAAGCCCTACAGTTGCTTTGCGAGCGCTCCTTGTCGCGGGTCGCCTTCGGCAAGCCTTTGGCCAGGCTCGGTGGCAACGTGGATATCATCGCCAACGCGCGGATGGATATTGAACAGGCTCGTCTGCTGACGCTGAAGACAGCCTGGATGATGGATAATGTCGATCCCAAGGAGGCGCGCGTGTGGATCTCCATGATCAAGACTGCGGTACCCAATATATCGATTCGTATTGTTGATCAGGCCATCCAGATGTTTGGTGCCACCGGTATTTCGCAGGATACCCCACTGGCAACGATGTACATGGCGCAGCGTACCCTGCGCCTGGCCGATGGCCCCGATGAAGTACACCGCATGGTGGTAGGTCGTAATGAGCTGCGTAAATATGGTAAGCAAGAGGGTGTCAACGCCACCTTCCGTGACGGTTGATTGTGCCTAACCCCTAAAAGTATGTGACGACAGGTCTGCTTGGCAGACATTTATCCAGGAGAATTACGATGGCAGTAAAAGTAGTGTCCAAAGCCGAAATAGCCAACGCCGTTGGCACCCGGTATGAGCCCAGCGAGTGGATCGATATCACTCAGGACAGAATCAATACCTTCGCTGATTGCACAGAGGATCATCAGTTTATCCACGTCGATGAAGAGGCGGCGGCCAAAACGCCCTTCGGTAGCACGATCGCACATGGACTGCTGACCTTGTCGCTGTTGCCCAAATTGATAGAAGGCCAGGGCGTTGTGCCCGAGAACCTGGTGATGGGGTTGAACTATGGTTTTGACAAGGTCCGCTTCCTGGCGCCGGTACGGGTCGGGAAAAGGGTAAGAGGCCATGTTGAAATCCTCAGCGTTGACCAGAAGGACGATAACCGCTTTCTGATCAAGCAGGGAATTACTGTGGAGATAGAAGGTGAAGATACACCGGCGCTGGTCGCCGAATGGCTCAACATGATGGTTTGTGGTTGAGGGACGGCGCACTGTGCGCATCGAAATAGCAAGAGGATTGGGTTAAATGAGTATTCGTTATGATGGCAAAGTCGCCATAGTTACAGGGGCTGGTCAGGGCCTGGGCCGCAGCCACGCGATAGAGCTCGCCAGGCGCGGAGCCAAGGTGGTGGTCAATGATCTTGGCGGTGCCAAGGACGGAACAGGCGGTTCCAGCGATGCGGCGAAATCTGTCGTTGCAGAGATCGAGGCACTGGGTGGCGAGGCAATTGCCAACGGCGCAAATGTGGCGAACTACGACGATGTGGAAGCCATGGTCAAGCAGACGATGGATGCCTGGGGCCGGATAGACATTCTGGTTAACAATGCGGGAATTCTGCGTGATAAAAGCTTCGCCAAGGGTGAGTTGGGCGATTTTAAACTGGTAGTCGACGTCCACTTGATGGGCACCGTTAATTGCACCAAGGCCTGCTGGGACATTATGCGTGACCAGGCTTATGGTCGTGTGGTCGTGACCACATCGTCTTCCGGTCTTTACGGCAATTTCGGCCAGACTAATTACGGTGCGGCCAAGATGGGCGTGATCGGACTGATGAATACACTGGTGCAGGAAGGTGCGAAGTACGATATTCGTGTCAATGCGCTGGCGCCCACAGCGGGCACCCGCATGACTGAAGGCCTGATTCCCGAGGAGGCATTTGCGCTGCTGACGCCAGAAACCGTTACCCCGGCCGTGCTGTACATGGTTGGCGAGGACGCACCCAACAAGACGATTATTTGTGCTGGCGCCGGCGCCTACTCGGTAGCCAAGATTATCGAGACTGACGGTGTCTGGTTGGCTCCGCAGGAACAGACACCTGAAGGTATAGCCGCCAACTGGGAGGCCATTACCTCTCCGGAGGGAGAGGCCCAGCCCCAGGCTGGCTTCGAGCAAACCGTCAAGTTTACCGGCAAGGCAATGGCAGGCCTGGGACTGAACCAGGACTAGAATTTTTGGGGTGCCTGCGGGCGCTCTGACAACAGGAGAAAGACAATGAAAGAAGCAGTCATAGTAGCAACCGCGAGAACCCCGATCGGCAAGGCCTACCGTGGTGGATTTAACAATCTGGGCGGCGCCAGCCTCGGTGCTGCCTCGGTGGCGGAAGTGGTCAAGCGCGCCGGTATCGATCCGGCGCGGGTCGACGACGTCATCATGGGCAGCGCGTTGCAGCAGGGCGCTACCGGTTCCAACGTCGCCAGGCAGATAGCCCTGCGCGCCGG
>CALJFL010000008.1 GCA_938074135.1 uncultured Halieaceae bacterium
TTCCCTTGTTGTAAGGGTCGAGCATGACGGGCCTGCCGACAAGGCCACGAGCGTCAATGTCACCTACCTGCGCGACGACAAGATGCACCGGGTCAAGGCGCGGCGGGTGGTCATGGCTGGCCAGCAACATATGAACAAGCGTGTTGTGGCCGACCTCCCGGACGCCCATCGGGAAGCTATGGACCAGTTCATGCACGCGCCGATGATGATGATCAATGTCGCCCTGCGGAACTGGAAGTTCATGGATAAACTGGGTGTGGCGTCGGTGCGCTGGTTCGACGACGACCTGGGCTGGTTCACCACCCTGCGCCGACAAATGATTATCGACGGCGAGGAACCCATGCCGATGGAGCCCGACAAGCCCACGGTGCTGACCATGTACAACTCGTTCTGCCAGAAAGGCTTGCCGATCGAACAGCAAACCGTGGCGGCCCGTATGCGCATGTTTGGTATGACCTACGCCGATATCGAGAAAAAAGTCCGCGATCAGTTCACCGCCATGTTCGCAGAGGGCGGATTTGATGCCGACCGCGATATCGCCGGCATTATCGTCAATCGCCAGGGGCACGCTTACGCCGCCATACCGCCGGGGTTTTTCTTCGGCAAAGACGGCAAGCCGCCGGTGTCAGACGTGATCCGCCAAACCCATGGCCGAATTGCCTTCGCCCACGCGGAACTCATGGGTATGCAGATGTGGGAAGGCGCGGTGCATGAGGGTGAAAGAGCCGGGAATCAGGTGGCGAAGATGAGTTAGCTGCGAGGCCCGGTGGGACAGGCTGATGGGCTAAAGGACTTGAGCCTAAAATAAAAACCGGGGCAGCCAGGCCCCGGTTCTCTACCTTCTAAAACGTTTCGATTCTTGAAGGCCAGATCAGCTACCTTCTTCCTCCCCTTCTTCTTCCTCGTCATCGTCATCGTCATCGTCATCGTTCTTATTATTGCCGTTTCCGTTCCCGTTTCCGTTTCCGTTTCCGTTCCCGTTGCCACGAGAAGCATTGGGCAGGACCTTGATACGGGCGATCGCTTCGCCGATAACAGTCTGTTCGGAGAACTGGGTTGTTACTAGCAGCGAATTAAGGAAATCGGCTGCGGCCTGGGTCAGGCTCAGTTCAATCCCCGCAAGACGGATGACACCACCATTGGAGACGCTGGATTCAAGGCTATCACCACCGGGCGCAAACAGAGGCAGGCGCTGCAGCGGTTCTTCACCGACAACGACAACGGCTGTAAGTACCAGCTCGCCCTCAATATATTCCGCGCGCAAATTCTGTATCGATGCGATCTCGCCCTGCTCCTCACCGCAGGAGATTAAGACACCGCCACTGTGCTCCAGCTCACCGACGTAGGTCTCCTGGTCCAGCACACCTCCCGATACCATGAAACGCCAACGAGTGCCGTCAGACCGTTGCACCGCAGGCTTGATACGTTGTACATCACAGTTTTCCAGCAGTCCCAGCGTATCCTCATTCAATATCAGGGTCGTCATCCCACCCTTGATCTGCACCACAGGTGCAGCCAGCAACGCACCCGACACCAGCGACAAGGCCGCCACAGCGCACAGCAGTAATTTTTTCATGGTTAGTCTCCCTAAAATCTCAATCTGCACCGTATTGAAATTCGGCGCGTGACACCACCAATTAACTTCTCAAAATGTCACTCGTACCTTCAGTATCGGCCACCTAGCATAATACTTCAAATAGAGAGTATTTATTATATGGCATTCCCTTTGGTTATATCTTGATGACCAAACCGGACGTCATTGCTGGCTGAGTGAATGCATCACTTCCAGTCCCTCGAAAACAAGATCGGGCACCAGAACACCCCCACGGGCCACCAAAGACTGAAGCATCTCACCGCCACCGCCACAAAACAGGAGCTGCGGTGCCCCGCCACCACTGGAACCCGCCACTGCGCTATCCAGCGCCAGCAACAACGCGCCGGCCTGCGCCAGGGCGATCCCGTGGCGCACCGCATGGGCTGTCGAATGCCCCGGGGTGATGGCGTAGTCGGGCTCTTCAGCAAAACGCACCCGGTCGGTATCCAACAACAGGGCACGCTCCATCAACTGGGCGCCGGGGATAATATAGCCACCTTCATGTCGCCCATTGGCAGCGACCAGGTCGATGGTAAGCGCCGACCCCGCGTCAACGACACATAGCGAACCCTGATGGCGTGCGCGACCAGCCAGCATCGCCAGCCACCGATCCACACCCATCCGGGCCGGGTCACTGTAACTATTTATCAAGTCACCGGTCTGCGATTCGCTGCGGGGAAACCAGGGCTCGATGCCCCAGCGCTCACGCAGCAAACTGGCCAGCGCGGCATTTTTTTCGGCATCCGCTACGCTGGCAACCCAGATCTGGGCAAGCGACTGCGAACAGCCCAGCAGTGCTTCGCGCGAGGCGCCGTCGTCAGTTTGGTAGCAGCCCCGGCCAGCCACGCTGCCATCTGCCTTGACCAGGCGCCACTTGGCGCCGCTGTTACCCACATCCAGTTGCAGGCAGTCACCGGCCGCTATCACTGCGCGGGCCTCAGGGAAATCTCACCGCCATATATCTTCTGTATGCCGGTGGTGGTTTCGAGTTGCAGAGCGCCGCGATTATCCACACCACGACAAACGCCGCCCTGGCGGTGATCACCACTGTGCAAAATGACGCTGGTACCGGCGAAAGCA
>CALJFL010000009.1 GCA_938074135.1 uncultured Halieaceae bacterium
CCCCGGCGGCGGGCACCTGCAAACGCGCTACTGGCCAGGTATCGGCCCAGGGCCAGGGTGGCACGGGCCCGCTCTTCGCCAGCGACTCTTCCCAGGCCCTCTCGATCAACACGGGGGCCAGCCAGGCTTTTGCCTTGATCATTCCCGCTGCAGCGAGTTGCTGTCCACCAGCGAGCAAAAGGCACAGGCCCAGTAATTGCCACCAGCGCTCAGCCGGCAACATGATCGACCTCCCCCTGTCGCATCACTCTGGTCATCAGGCCAATGAACAGCAGCAACAGGCCCAGGTAAGCCTTGGCCGGCCCGGTGGTGGCCGTTTGGGGATAGGCGTAACTCTGCGAGCTTTGCCCCTTTGGCCTGCTATTGGGTATCGCTGCGCTGTTCAGGCCCTGCTGCGCAGGACGCGAGATCACCTCCTCCACTGCCACGAAACTGGTGTAGGGGCTTAGCAACTGGTGCTGCAAAGCAACCGGCAAAACGTCTGCGCGCACCTGCTCTTCACTGCGTCCGAGCACTTTCTGATCCAGCAAGCCGGTAATCTTTTGTCGCGCCCACAGGCTGGCCACGCCCGCGTGCTGGTTCAGCGCAGTGCCCTTGTCTGGCGGCACCAGGGTCAAGGTCTTGTGCCAGGCAGCCCCGGCGAGCTCACCACTTACCGTGACTTCACCCGTGGGCTGCACACTGCCAAAACTGACAGCCACCACTACTGGCTCACCGCTGTAAAGATCCGGCACACGCTCCGGCCAGGCTTCCACTGCCAGCGGCCAGTCAATGGCGAGATCGACAGCGGCAGGTGCTGCCAATTGCTCAAATAGCTGGCCCATCTTTTGCCCGACCTCATTGAGGTCACCGATATGGGTATGCGTGCCACGACCAAAATCGGCGGCTTTACGCATAAACCAGCTATTGGGCGCCGAACCAATACCGACGGTGAACAGCCGGGTATCGCCGAGTCTGCCGGCGATTTCCTCGAACAGCGCCAGTTCATTACCCACTGCCCCGTCGGTGATAAACACCACCTGGCGCAGGGCCGGTTGCTCACGCAGCAGATCATGGTCTACAGGTGGACTGATGGCATCGCGCAGCGCTGGTAACATTTCAGTGCCGCCCGAGGCATGCAGTTGTCGCACAAATTCCTGGGCACGCTGGACGTGGTGGCGTGTCGCGGGCACTGCGACCTTGTACAGGGCACTGTGCGTCGAGTTGAATTCGATAATATTGAAACGGTCCCTGGGCTGCAGTTGCTGCAAGGCCTCGGAGACACTGGCTCTGGCCTGCTCGATTGCCACGCCTCCCATGGAGCCGGAAGTATCAACCACAAAGATGATCTCGCGGGCCACCACAGGACCGGGATTAAGAACCGGTGGCACCACCATTAACAGACCGAAGTAGTCAGCGCCCACCTGCTCGGTGAACAGAGCGGCACGGGGCGCTGCGCCGGTAACCGGCTGCCAGGTCAAGACAAAATCCCTGTCCATCTCCGATAAGCCAGCGGCCAGGGCAATGTGATAGCGGCCTTTGTCTCGCGCCAGGGCAAGCTCGTGGTAAGAGGAATCCACCTGTGCCAGCGGCATGCCCATGTCCAATGTCGCCGTGATTTCGATCGGGTTGTGCGGTGCACGATCAGAACCGGGGCGCGGCCACTGTAGTGGCGAGATAGCGTCGGCATCCGGGACCTGATCTGTGGGCTGTGCCCAACCGTGGTAGGGGTTAACCGCCAGGACCTCTTCTTCTTGCCCCGGTTCAGACCCGCCTGCCATTGCAGTGCCAGGCATATAGCGCGGCGTCATGGTCATCGGGAAGCGCAGAGAGAACTCGCCGGCTTTAAAGTCGACCTGCTGGACGTACTCCAGATGAACTGTAATTGACTCACCCGGAGCAATATTTGCAACCTTGTTGGTAAATAGATTGGGCCGCTGCTGCTCCACCAGGCTGGCCTTCTTACCGGCCTTTTTGGCAGCCTCGTAGATTGCCTTGGCCTCGGCTTTTTCCCTTATTTTGCCGATGATTCTGCGCTCACCGATAACCATCTCGAGGTGGCGCACCGCCGCGGTTTCCGGCAAGGGAAAGGCGTAAACTCCCTCTACCCAGTCCGCGCTTTCATTGACGAAGGTTTGCTCAAGGCTGGCCACGGCGACCAGTCCGCTGATATCAAAGTGCACCTTACTGCGTTGAGCGAGCGTGGCGACAGGCCGGCCATCTGCTCCACGAAAGAGCATGTGCCCGCTGTCGGGTTCGTCGGCCATCGCATCAGCGCGGGCGACACTGGCAGACAGCAGCAGTAGAATGAACAAGCTGGCAACTAGTCCTGGTATACAACGGAAACAGAACCACAGCGCTGGCCCTGAACACGCATAGCGATGGTGGCCAGACCACCGGTAGGTTTTCGAGTGCAACATGATGAGACTCCCATCTGTGATTGATGGGAGTGATTAAACCGCCGCTATCTGGCAATCCAGGGTTGCGACTGTGGCCGGGTGCGGGCGAATTATGACAAATTATGACGTCGCTTGAGCAAGGGCATGTAATTTGGAACCATGAACGAACATCCAGGTGCCAACGGTCTCTATGTCACACCACATCGCCATTGTTGAAGATGAAACCGTGATCGCGGCAAACTACCGCGACGCGCTGCAAAGGCGTGGGTTCCGGGTGAGCATCCACGCCGACCGCGACAGCGCCAGTACTGCTTTTGCCCGCCAATTGCCCGACCTGGCCATCAT
>CALJFL010000010.1 GCA_938074135.1 uncultured Halieaceae bacterium
ACCGCAATGCTTACTCGCTCACTTTCTCCTGCCCGACGCTTTGGTCGCGCCGCCCTATTCTTGGTTATGCTGGCGCAGCCGCTGATTGTCATCGCCGGGGAGTTAAACATTTACTCCGCCCGGCAGGAGGCACTGATCAAGCCGCTACTGGACGCGTACAGTGAACAAACCGGGATTACAATCAACCTGGTCACCGGCAAAGGCGATGCCCTGCTCACCCGCCTGCAGAGTGAGGGGCGTAATTCGCCCGCAGACCTGCTCATCACGACCGACGCCGGCAGGTTATACAGGGCACAACAGGCCGGCGTTCTGCAGACGGTTTCTTCCCCTACCCTGGATCAGGCCATTCCCGCCCACCTGCGCAGTGCCGAGGGCTATTGGTATGGGCTCAGCGTGCGCGCCCGGGGGATCGTCTACGCACGAGATCGGGTAAAGCCGTCCGAGCTCTCCACGTATGAGGCGCTGGCCGAACCGCAATGGCGGGGCCGTATCTGTGTGCGCTCCTCCAGTAACATCTACAACCAGTCACTGGTAGCCGGCATGCTCGCGACCGAGGGCGAAGCCAAGACCGTCGCCTGGCTGGAGGGTTTCGTCAGCAACTTTGCCCGGCCACCCCAGGGGGGTGATCGTGACCAGATCAAAGCGGTCGCCGCTGGCCAGTGCGATATCGCTGTGGTCAACAGTTACTACCTCGGTGGCATGATTCGTTCGGAAGACCCGGAGCAAACCGGGGCCGCTGCAATGGTCGACATATTCTGGCCGAACCAGTCTGGCCGCGGCACCCATATCAATGTCTCTGGCGCCGGGGTTACTGCCTCGGCCAGCAATGTTGCCGCCGCGGTGCAGCTCATTGAGTTCCTGGCCAGCGATAGCAGCCAACATTGGTACGGCGAGACCAATAACGAATACCCGGTCAGGGAAGATGTCCCCGCCAGCGCATTACTGCAGTCCTGGGGCAACTTCAAAGCCGACGAGGTCAATGTCACCGAGCTGGGTCGACTGAACGCGCAAGCGGTGATGGCCATGGATCGCGCCCGTTGGAAATAGCCTCCCCGGCAACTTTCGCCACGCCCGGGAGCGCCCGGGCATCCAACCCGTGGCGGCCGACACTGATCCTTGTTGCACTGGTCATATCCCTGCCGGTGCTGGTCATCGTGGCGAGCCTGTTCCAGCCCTACTCCCCTGCCTGGGCACACCTGCTCGACACAGTACTGGCAGACTACGTTGTCAATTCACTGCTGTTGATGCTGGGCGTGGGCATCGGCACCTTTGTGCTGGGTGTCGCGGCGGCGTGGCTGACCACCATGTGCGAATTCCCGGGGCGGCGTTTCTTCAGCTGGGCGCTGCTGTTACCCATGGCGATGCCCGCCTACATCATTGCCTATACCTATACCGGCCTGCTGGATTTCAGCGGTCCACTGCAGAGCGGGCTGCGCGACACCTTCAACTGGCGCTACGGCGACTACTATTTCCCCGAGATTCGCTCCCTGGGTGGAGCCATCTGCATGCTTTCGCTGGTGCTGTACCCCTATGTTTACCTGCTGGTGCGGGTCGCCTTCCAGGAGCAGTCAACTGCGGTACTCGAAGCCAGCCGTAGCCTCGGTAGAACCGCCACCCAAACCTTTTTCGAAGTGGCGCTGCCGATGGCCCGACCAGCTATCGTGGCCGGCGTCAGCCTGGCGCTGATGGAGACCCTCGCCGACTACGGCACCGTGGACTACTTCGGGGTCAGCGTATTTACGACCGGTATTTTCCGTACCTGGTACGGGCTGGGCGAATTGGGCACGGCGGCGCAGCTGGCCGCCTTCCTGCTGATTTTTGTCTTTGTACTGATTGTTCTGGAGCGTTGGTCGCGCCGCCGCCTGCGCTTCCACGACAGTGCAACAAGCCGGCAACCGTCTCGAATTAAGCTTCGTGGTAAATCCGCAGCGGCGGCATTTGGGGTCGCCACCATCATGCTGGCGATGGGCTTCGCAATCCCGGCAGGGCAACTGGCCCTGTGGACGGCGGGCAATTGGCAGCACAATCTCGACCTGGACTTCCTGCAACTGGTGGTGAACAGTTTCGGGCTGGCCGCTGTCGCCGCCCTGTGCTGTCTCTTGGTCGCCCTACTTCTAGGCTATGGTAAGCGCCTGAGGCCGGCGCCACTGGAAGTGAGCGCGGTCAGGGTATCAGCCATGGGTTATGCGGTGCCCGGGACAGTAATCGCTGTCGGCGTGCTGATCCCCTTCGCCTGGCTCGACAATCGCATCGACGACCTGGCCCGCGACTGGTTTGGCGTCAGCACCGGCCTGCTACTGAGTGGCACCCTGTTTGCCCTGGTGTTTGCCTACGTGGTGCGTTTCCTCTCGGTCTCCCTGCAGGCGGTGGAATCAGGACTGGCCAGAATCCGCCCGAGTCTCGATGAGTCGGCACGCTCCCTGGGCCAGTCACCCGCCGGGGTACTGCGACGCATTCACCTGCCAATGTTGCGCGGCAGTCTGTTGACCGCACTGCTACTGGTTTTTGTCGACGTGCTCAAGGAACT
>CALJFL010000011.1 GCA_938074135.1 uncultured Halieaceae bacterium
CTCCAGGGCGTGGCGCGGAAATTCGGGCAACTCGTCGAGAAACAGAACGCCGCCGTGGGCGCGGGATATCTCGCCCGGCCGGGGTTTGCTGCCGCCACCGATCAGGGCCGCGGCGCTGGCGCTGTGGTGGGGCGCCCTGAACGGCCGCTGGCAGCCCTCATCGAGGGCGTCGCCACTCAGGTCGGCCAGGGCCAGTGCTACCAGCGCTTCGCGCTCATCCAAGGGCGGCAGAATTCCAGGTAGCCGACTGGCGAGCAAGGTTTTGCCCGTGCCCGGTGGTCCGAACAGGAGCAGGTTGTGGTTGCCGCTGGCCGCAATCTCCAGCGCCCGGCGGGCAGCGGCCTGACCTCGCACCTGACTCAGGTCGGGATAGCGGCTACCCGCTGGTGTGTCGGCCTTGCCGGTAGCGGCAGCCAGAGGCGCTGCACCATTGAGGTGCGCGCACAGCGTGAGTATATCGGCCGCTGCCAGTACGGTGCTGCCGGGTACCCGGGCGGCGGCGGCCGCTATCGCAGGCGGCACCACCGCTGTGCGTCCGGCCGCGGTGGTGGCGATGACCGCTGGAATGATTCCGCGGACCTCCTGCAGGCTGCCATCCAGCGCCAGCTCTGCGTAAAACTCGCTGGCCGCAAGGCCCGCCGCCGGTAATTGCTGTGATGCCGCCAGTATGCCCAGTGCTATGGGCAGGTCATACCGGCCGCCTTCCTTGGGTAAGTCCGCGGGTGCCAGATTGACAGTAATGCGGCGGTCGGGAAACTCGAAGTGGGAGTTGAGCAGGGCGCTGCGCACGCGATCCTTACTCTCGCGGACGGCGGTTTCCGGGAGCCCTACGATATGAAATGCCGGCAAACCATTGGCCAGGTGGGTTTCCACCCTGACCAGGGGGGCGTCCAGACCAACACAGGCCCGGCTGTACACGGTAGACAGTTGCATCGCTCTTCCTTGAGCTGGGCCCGGCGGGCCGTGGGGTTAGTCCGCGCTGGTAGCGGCCTCCAGCGCGCGGTTCATCTCTTCCAGGTCGGCTTCCAGCGAGATTACCTTGGCCCGGGTGCGCCTCAAGACCTCTGCCTGCGCATCGAACTCCTCCCGGCTGACCATGTCGAGGCGCTGCAGGGCTGCCTGCGCCAGTGAGCGCACGCTCTTGTCGACCTCGCCCTTGATGCCGCTGTTGCCAACCAGCTCATTCACCTGCTGGATAACCTCGCCGATGGGAGGGGGTTTCAGTGCCATATCAGTGTACGCCTCAGCTGTTGTCGCCAGCGGAGAGTGTAGTGGAAATCCCATTTCCAGCACAGTACCGGGCCGCGCACTAATATAGGGCGGTGCACCAAAATAGCGCGATTCTCTGTTCCAGATAGTGCGCTTTGGCCACCCTAAACGCCACCTTAAACACCTTATCTCTCTGTTTTTAACAGAAAAATATGAAGTTGGCACGTCACCTGCAGATTCCGAGCTGCAGATTTCACAGAACGTGTCTTGTGGTTTGAACCAGGTATTTCCTTGTACCTCGGGGCCAAAGATGCGGCTTAAGGAGAGATGAAACATGCTGAACAAGAAATTGCTTCCCGCAGCGCTTGCAACGGCCTTACTGGCTGGAGCGACTGTCGCTCAGGCCGACATGGAAATCAGTGGCAACGTTGCACTGACTTCAGATTACAAGTTCCGTGGTATTTCCCAGTCCAATGAAGATATCGCCGTCCAGGGCGGTTTTGATCTCGGTTGGGACAATGGTATCTACGTAGGCACCTGGGCTTCCTCCGTTGACTTTGACGTATCCAGTGCGGATGGCGGCTTGAACGGTTCACTCGAACTCGACTATTACGTTGGTTGGGCCAGTGATATTGGCGACAGTGGCTTTGGCATCGACGTGGGCTACCTGTACTACGACTACCCGGGAGACGACGGGGTCGAAGGTGATTATCAGGAACTTTACGGCAGCTTGAGCTGGAACGATCTGGCCGTCGGTGTTGCCTATTCCGATGACTATTACGCCGAGACAGATACTTTCTGGTACTACTACGCGGACTATAGCCTGGGCATTAACGATATGTTCACCATCGATTTCCATGTCGGGTACAACGACGTGGAAAAGAATGGCGGCTTCCTGTCCAGTGACGAAGATTCCTTCATCGACTATTCCGTGGGCGTAACGGCGTCATGGCTGGCTGTTGACTGGACACTGGCCTACGTCGGCACCGATCTCGATGAAGAAGATGTGTTCGACACTGAATGGGGTGACGATTCGGTCATCTTCACCATCTCCAAGAGCATGTAATTCAGCTCGAATCGAATGCACGGGCGCCCCGGAAGGGGCGCCAACATAACACCAGGAGAGTTTCATGAAATTAATAACGGCTATTGTAAAGCCATTCAAGCTGGATGATGTCCGCGAGGCACTGTCCGAGATTGGCGTGCAGGGCATCACAGTCACAGAGGTAAAGGGCTTTGGTCGCCAGAAAGGTCACACAGAGTTATACCGCGGCGCTGAATATGTCGTCGATTTTTTGCCCAAGGTAAAAATCGAGGTGGCGGTTGCTGATGGCGCGGTCGAGCAGACCATTGAAGCAATCACCAAGGCGGCCAACACGGGCAAGATCGGTGATGGCAAGGTGTTTGTATCCCCGTTGGAGCAGGTTATCCGGATTCGTACCGGAGAAACCGGCGAGGAAGCCATCTAGCACCAGGGCTTCCCGGCATCTTAGATTATTAGACGAGAGTATTTCCCATGGAAAACGAAATTTTTCAATTACAGTATGCGTTGGACACCTTTTACTTCCTGGTGTGTGGCGCTCTGGTTATGTGGATGGCCGCCGGCTTCTCCATGTTGGAAGCGGGCCTGGTCCGTTCCAAGAACACCACTGAGATCCTGACCAAAAACGTCGCGCTTTACGCGGTTGCCAGCATCATGTACATGGTTTGCGGTTACGCCGTCATGTATGGCGGCGACATTATGCTGTCCACCATTACCGGTGACGGCGTGACTGGCGCAGAGGAACCTGCCACTTATGCACCGTCGGCTGACTTCTTCTTCCAGGTCGTGTTTGTAGCGACAGCAATGTCCATCGTATCGGGCGCGGTTGCCGAGCGTATGAAGTTGTGGTCTTTCCTGATATTCGCGGTTGTCATGACCGGTGTCATCTACCCGCTGGAAGGTAGCTGGACCTGGGGCGGCAACGCTGTGTTTGGCATGTACACGCTTGGCGACCTTGGCTTCTCCGACTTTGCCGGCTCTGGCATCGTGCACATGGCCGGTGCGTCTGCTGCTCTGGCAGGTGTGCTGTTGCTTGGCGCTCGGAAGGGTAAGTACGCAGCCGATGGCTCGGTGCAACCGATCCCGGGTGCCAACCTGCCCCTGGCGACGCTGGGTACCTTCATCCTCTGGATGGGTTGGTTTGGCTTTAACGGTGGTTCCGTACTGGCAACAGCCAGTGTCGAATCAGCAAACGCGGTGGCAGTGGTGTTCATGAATACCAATGCGGCAGCCGCTGGCGGCCTGGTAGCTGCACTGCTGACGGCGCGTATCATGTTCGGTAAGGCTGACCTCACTATGGCCCTGAACGGTGCACTGGCTGGTCTGGTAGCTATTACTGCTGAACCTTCAACCCCGACTGCCCTGCAGGCGACCCTGTTCGGTGGGCTCGGCGGCGTGCTGGTTGTGTTCTCTATCGTGTTCATGGACAAGATCAAGATTGATGATCCGGTTGGTGCGATCTCTGTACACGGTACAGTGGGTCTGCTCGGTCTGTTACTGGTACCAATCACTAACGGTGAGAACTCTTCCTTCAGCGGACAGTTGATTGGTGCAGCCACCATCTTCGTCTGGGTCTTCGTGGCCAGCCTGGTAACCTTCGGCATCATCAAGGCCATCATGGGTATCCGTGTCAGCGAAGAGGAAGAATACGAGGGTGTCGACCTTGCCGAGTGTGGCATGGAAGCTTACCCCGAGTTCATCTCAGCGAAATAGTCTTGCGGGCGCATTATTGTGATGCGTGCTTGGGGGGCCTTTTGGCCCCCCTTTTTTATGCCTTGCCATTATCTGTATGCGTTCCATAATGAACACTGGTCTGGTTATCGGTGTTCGAAGCATGAAACTCGTTACTGCAATTATTAAACCGTTCAAGATGGATGATGTGCGTTCCGCATTGTCCGATATCGGTGTTCAGGGCATTACCGTGACAGAGGTAAAAGGCTTTGGTCGCCAGAAGGGTCATACCGAGCTCTATCGTGGTGCCGAATACGTTGTCGACTTTCTGCCCAAGCTCAAGCTTGAGATAGCCGTTGGTGATAGCCAGGTGGAGTCGACCATTGAGGCTATTGTAGAAGCTGCCAACACCGGTAAAATAGGCGACGGCAAAATCTTTGTCTCCGATCTGGAGCAGCTTGGGAACGCAAGACATCGCTGGAAATGATTGATCCCAGTGGGAGTGAAATCTTTCAACAGAACTGCGCCATTCGCATTCAAGGCGGAGCGTTTCGAAGCTTCGGGCTCACCCGAAAGAAATCCTTTCGGGTCCTCTTCAAGTCTCAATTTGGCACGAGCAATCAACCCACTGATGGCCCTGGCAAACTCAGCTTCCCCATGTTCGGAGACGAACCGGGAGTGGCCCAGGAGTTTCAGACACTCACCTTCCGCATGGAATCAAACGATGGTTGGCAGTGGAGCAGTGCCGGAAACCAACCTCAGTACGCACGCGATGAATTTGGCCGACGCGCTCAGCTTGCCTTGGGCCAACCTGCTGCCCACGGGCGCTTCCTTCACATTTATATCAATGGCGTCTACTGGGGCGTTTACAACGTGGTCGAAAGACCCGATGCGGGCTTTGCCGAAAGCTACATTGAGGGCGCAAATCGCGATCTCTGGGAAGGCCAAAACTCTGGTAGTGCCATCAATAGTGCGCGCAATCTGATTACGTGGAATACCTACAACACGGTCGTCAGCCGTATTGGTAGCGCCAGCAATGATACCCTGCGCGACTCTCGTTACCTCGAAGCTTGCGGCTTCGCCAGCAATGGCACGCGAAACTCGACCCTTCCAATTTGGTGCGATCCTAACAACAACATTGATTACTTTCTCGTCAACTGGTATGCGGGGAATAGCGACTGGCCATTTAAGAACTATTACGGCGGTATCGACACCCAAACGACGCGCACCGGCTACAAGTATTTCATGTGGGA
>CALJFL010000012.1 GCA_938074135.1 uncultured Halieaceae bacterium
AATACTCGTCTCAAGGGTCCGGAGGCTGCCTATATCCTGCGGGCCAGTGGTGCCCGCTTCCTGTTTACCGTCAGCGACTTTCTCGACGTCAGCTACCCGCAACTGCTGGCAGGCGAAGACTGTGGCGCCCTGGAGCAGACGGTCATGCTGTCGGGTGATGCACCCGGCACAGCGCAGTGGGAAGATTTTCTCGCCGCCGGCGGCGATATCGATACAAGTTCTATCGATGAGCGCGAGGCTGCGCTGAGCGGCACCGACACCCTCGATATTCTGTTCACATCCGGTACCACCGGGGCTCCCAAGGGGGTGATCACCAGTCACGGCCAGAACATTCGGGTATTCGCCGAGTGGAGTGCCACCGTTGGGCTGCGGTCTGATGATAACTACCTGATAATTAACCCGTTTTTTCATTCTTTCGGGTATAAGGCCGGTTGGCTGGCAAGTATTATTCGCGGTTGTCACATGCTGCCGGTAAAGAGCTTCGACCTCGACGAGGTTATGGCCCGGATTGCCCGGGACAAGGTGTCCATGATTCCGGGCCCGCCGACCATTTACCAGTCCCTGCTGGCGCACCCGCGGCGCAATGAATATGACCTCAGCAGCCTGCGCCTGGCAGTCACCGGCGCCGCGCCGGTGCCGGTTGAACTGGTCCGCCAGATGCGTGAGGACCTCGGTTTCGAGTTGGTAGTCACTGCCTACGGGCTGACCGAGAGTTGCGGGGTGGTATCCATGTGCCGTGCCGACGACAGCCCCGAGCGAATTTCGCACACCTCGGGCCGGGCGATGAATGGGGTCGAGATGAAGTGCGTTGACGCCGAGGGCGCCACTGTGCCCGTCGGTACCGAGGGTGAAATCTGGTGTCGCGGCTTCAACGTGATGCAGGGCTATCTCGATAACCCACAGGAGACCGCGCGAACGATCACCAGCGACGGTTGGCTCAAAACCGGCGACGTGGGTGTGATGGATGCCGATGGCTACGTGCGTATCACCGATCGTATCAAGGATATGTTTATCGTCGGCGGCTTCAATTGCTACCCGGCGGAGATCGAAAATGCCCTGTGCAGTATGCCCGGCGTGGCGCGGGCAGCGGTCATAGGTGTGCCAGACGAACGCCTGGGCGAGGTGGCCAGGGCGTACATTGTGCCTACTGCCGATGCGCAATTGGACGAGGCGTCGGTGATCGACTGGAGCCGTGAGCACATGGCGAATTACAAGGTGCCGCGGTCCGTGCGGTTTCTTGATGAGTTCCCCATGAACGCCAGCGGCAAGGTGCTAAAGGGCGCCCTGCGCGAGCTCGCCGCGGGAGACAGTGCGTGAATCACGCGGCCCAGGAATCTTCCGCAGTCCGGTCACCGATCGAACTCGATGCAACCGATAACGCGATCATCGCTTTGCTGCGTGCCGATGGCCGCTTGCCCTATCGCGCGATCGCCAGGGAGTTGGGTATCACCGAGGCGACCGTGCGCAGCCGCGTGCGCCGCCTGGAAGAGTCCGACACCATGCGAGTGGTTGCGGTGACTGATATCGAAGCGGCCGGCTACGGTATGTTGTTAGCCGTTGGTGTGCAGGTTGAAGGGCGCTCACCGGATGACGTGGCCCGCGACCTGGCCGAGGTGCGGGAAGTGTTCTCCGTCAATGTCGTGGTGGGCGCGCAGGACGTCGAGATACTGGTCGTGGCGGAAGATCAGGCGGCCCTCAATGTGCTGCTGGCCCAGCAGCTGGCGACAGTGCCAGGCGTGCGGCGCCTGACACCCGCGCTGGCGGTGGATGTGCTCAAGAACCAGCCAGACTGGGTGCCATTCCATGACCCGGCGTAGCCTGGACGAGGTGGATCAGGCGATTGTGGCAACCCTGGCCAGCGATGCACGGATCAGTAATGGCCAGGTGGCGACCCAACTGGGCGTGACCGAAGGTACGGTGCGCGCGCGAATAAAGCGGATGGAAGAAGAGAAGCTTATCCGTATTACCGCCGTCACCAATATTGATCGTTTTGCCGATGCGACCCTGGCGTACATCTGGATTGAAGTTGAACGCAGCGACCAGACCCGGGCGGTAGCAGACAGTCTGGCCGCCATTCCAGAGTTGGGTTTTGTTGGGGTCATGCTGGGTCGGTCGGACATCCTGGCAATTACCATGGTGCGCAATACCGAGCACCTGGCGGATTTTGTCCACAACCGCATAAACAGTGTGCCCGGGGTGCGTCGCAGCGACAGTACCCTGGGTGTGAATTTTGTAAAACACGATTACCGCATGGCGCGGATCGTCAACTGAACCAGAGGATTGTTGATGGATAAGAGTATGAGTGCTGCCGATGTTGTGGCGCAGCTGCGCGATGGCATGACCATTGGCATAGGTGGCTGGGGCCCGCGGCGCAAGCCCATGGCCCTGGTGCGGGAGATTCTGCGTTCGGATCTCAAAGACCTGACAGTCGTGTCTTACGGCGGTGCCGATGTCGGTATGTTGTGCGCGGCCGGTAAAGTGCGGAAGGTTGTTTTTGCTTTTGTCTCGCTGGACTTTATTCCGCTGGAGCCCTATTTCCGCCAGGCCCGTCAGTCCGGAGCCATCGAAGTGATGGAGATTGACGAGGGCATGATGTTGCTTGGTCTGCGGGCAGCGGCCTGGGGCCTGCCTTACATACCCACCGAGGTCGGTCTGGGTACCGACATCATCACCCGCAACCCCGATATCAAGTTGGTCGACAGCCCCTATGACGACAAGGAATGGGTGGCCATGCCGGCACTGAAGCTGGATGTGTCATTGATACACGTCGATCGGGCTGACGCGCGCGGTGTCTGCCAGATCAGTGGCCCAGACCACTACATGGACGACTGGTACGCCCGAGCGGCGGATAAAACCTATGTCTCCTGCGATGAATTGGTCGACAGCGCCTATTTTCATGATCCGGCCCAGGCGCGGCTGGTGCATTGGGAGCGTGCGGCTACTACTGGCGTGGTGCACATTCCCGGCGGTGCACACCCGAGCTCGTGCAGCCCGCTGTACGGCTTCGATGTTCCGCACTTCAAAGCGTACGCGGCGTCAGCGCGAGAGGAGGCGGGTTTCGAAGGCTATCTCGAGCAGTTCCTGGGTGCCGACGAGCAGGAATACCAGCACAAGGTGGGTGGCCTCGATGCCATTCGCGCCATTGAATTACCGACTTACTGAGCGGCGGGAGAGACATTCGACATGACACAAGCAACAGATTACAGCCTCGCCGAGTTGTGCATCGTAGCGGCCAGTGAGTCGTTTCGCGATGACGGCGAAGTGCTCGCCACCGGCATTGGTGTCATTCCCCGGCTGGCAGCCAGCCTGGCAATGAAGACCTTTAACCCGGCCCTGATGATGACCGACTCGGAGGCTTACATGCTTAGTGAGCCCAATCCACTGGGCAAGCGTGGCGATGATTTCGTCCAGGCCAATGAGAGCTGGATGGGTTTCTCGCGCATCTTCGACAATGTCTGGAGCGGCAAGCGTCACGCGATGCTCGGCCCCACCCAGATCGATCGCTTTGGCCAGAGTAATACCTCGGCCCTGGGTGGCACCTATGACAAGCCCAAGGTGATGATGCTGGGCGCTCGCGGCTTTCCAGGGAATTCGATTTCGCATCCCAACAGTTTTTTTGTGCCAGCGCACAACACTCGCGTCTTTATGGCAGGCGAGTGCGACTTTGTCTCTTCCATTGGTTATAACCCGGAGCGCCTGCCAAAAGGGCACGCCCTGGACGACATTGATATCCGCCGGGTGATTACCGACCTGTGTGTGATGGACTTTGGCGGCCCGGATCACCAGATCCGCCTGCTGAGCCTGCACCCGGGCATTAGCGCAGAGCAGGTGCAGGAAAATACCGGCTATCCGGTGCATGTGCCTGATGACGTGGCCACCACGGCGGCACCCACGCTGGAGCAGCTGTCGATCATTGCTGCATTGGATCCACACAATCAGCGGGCCCTGCAAATCAAGGATAACCCGCCAGGGGATCGCTCCTGAGGACGTACACTATGTTGCAAACCCGCCTGACTGAAAAACTGGGCTGCCGTTACCCCATCGTACAGACCGCGATGGGTTGGGTGGCCGACCCGAATCTGGTTGCCGGCAGTTGTAATGCCGGTGCTTTCGGCTTCCTGGCCGGCGCGACGATTCCGCCGGAGGAAATGGAGCGCGACATTCTGCAGGTCAAGGAGCTCACCGACCGGCCCTTTGGTGTCAACTTTCACATGTACCAACCCAATGCGGCAGACATTGTCGATATGGTTATCCGCCACGGTGTTAAAGCGGTCAGTTATTCGCGCTCGCCCGGCCCCGAGTTTATCGGCAAGCTGAAGGATGCGGGGGTGATCTGCATGCCCACCGTGGGTTTGCCCAAGCACGCCCTCAAGGCCGTGGAGTTGGGCGCCGATGTGGTGACGGTGCAGGGCGGTGAAGGCGGAGGTCATACCGGCGCCATACCTACCACGCTGTTGATCCCCCAGGTGATAGAGGCGGTTGGCGACCGGGTGCCGGTGGTGGCCGCCGGTGGTTTCAAGGACGGTCGCGGCCTGACCGCTGCCCTGGCCTGGGGTGCCGACGGTATCGCCATGGGCACACGTTTCCTCATGACTGAAGAGAGTCCGGTGCCGCGTGAGACCCTGCAGCGCTATATCGATTGTAAAAACCCCGGCGAAATTATTGTGTCCAAAGCCATGGACGGTTTGCCCCAGCGCATGATCATGAACGAACTGCTCACCGAGTTGGAAAAAGCCGGCACATTGCGCAAATTCCTTATCGCCATGCGCAACGGCCTGGCCTTTCGTAAACATACCGGTGCGACATTATTCGGCCTGCTCAAATCGGCCGTGGCGATGAGCAGCGACGACGAGATGACTGCAGCCCAGGCCATCATGTCGGCCAATGCCCCGATGATCATCCAAAAAGCGATGGTGGATGGTCAGCCGTCACAGGGCGTGTTGCCCAGCGGTCAGGTGGCGGGGGTGATCGATGAATTGCTCACCTGTGAAGAATTGGTCAGCCGTATTGTGCACGAGGCCGAGCAGCGCCTGGCGTTGCTGGCCGTGCGCATTAACGAAGCTGAGACTCATTGCAACGCGCTGTGAGCTACTGATTAAAAGAAGGTAATTACAATGTCAAAAGCAAAGCCATTTGGTACCACGATCAAGGACGGCATCGCCGAGATGATTCTCGACCATCCTCCGGTGAATGCCTTCGACTCGGCCGGTTGGTTCGCGATTGCCGATGAACTTGATGCACTGGGTGACAATGATGAGGTGCGGGTGATCATTGTGGCAGCGGCAGGGAAGGGCTTCTGTGCCGGTGTCGACATCAAGGAGTTGGCTGCGGATGCGAGCAAAATAGTCGATGTGAACAAGGGCAACTACGAAACCTTTCGCGCTATCCATCGCAATCCCAAGCCGGTAATTGTGGCACTGCACAGTTTTGTGCTGGGCGGCGGCATCGGCATGGCCGGTGCGGCCGATATCATATTGGCCTCTGATTGCGCCCGCTTCGGTGTCCCCGAAATTGATCGCGGTGCCATGGGCGGCGGTGCCCATTTGCAGCGCATGTTCCCGGTGCAAAAAGTACGTTACATGTATTTCACCGGCGAGTTTATCGATGCCCAGGAAGCCTATCGCCTGGGTGCGGTGGAGCGGGTTGTGCCACGCGACGAGTTGCTGCCCACGGCCCGCGATATCGCCGCCAAGATTTCCGCCAAATCCTCGGCCATGGTGAAGTTGGCGAAGGAAGCATTGACCGGGATTGAAGACGGTAACCTCGAAGACAAGTACCGCTGGGAACAGGGTTTCACACTGGAGGCCTACACCATGGGTGACTCGCAGGAATCGCGCGATGCCTTTGTCGAAAAGCGTGACGTTGAGTTTTAGGGGCGGCTGAATGAATTTGGAATATACAGCGTCACAGCAGGCCTTTCGCGCGGAAGTGCGCGAATGGCTGGCTGCCAATGTGCCGGCGCAGCGGCTGCAGAGTTTCGATACCGGGGAAGGCTTCCAGCAGCACCGTGAGTGGGAGGCCAAACTCAATGACGGTCGCTGGGGGATGGTCACCTGGCCGGAGTCACTCGGTGGTCGCGGTTGTGACCTCATCGAGTGGCTGATCTTCGAGGAGGAGTATTACCGTGCCGGTGCGCCGCTGCGGGTTAACCAGAACGGAATTTTCCTGCTCGGGCCAACCCTTATGGAATATGGCACCGAGGAGCAGAAGGCGCGCATCCTGCCGAAGATGGCCAATGGCGAAGAAGTCTGGGCCCAGGGCTGGAGTGAGCCCAATGCCGGTTCCGATATGGCTGCGATTCGCGCAACCGCCAGGCTGGATGGCGACAAGTACATCGTCAATGGCCAGAAGATCTGGTCGACGCGGGCGGTCTGGGCCGACTGGGTGTTTGGTATGTTTCGCACCGACCCCGACTCCGAGCGTCACCGCGGCCTGACCTTTATTCTGGTGCCGCTGGATTCGCCGGGTATTACCGTGCGGCCCATCCCCCAGCTCGATGGCCTGCCGGGTTTCGCCGAGATCTTTTTTGATGACGTGGAAGTGTCGGTGGACAACCGGCTCGGCGATGAGGGCGCAGGCTGGAGTGTCGCCATGGCGACGGCGGGTTTTGAGCGCGGCCTGATGCTGCGTTCCCCGGCCAGGTTTCAGGAGACCGCGCGGCGGCTGGTTGAACTGTATAAGGAGAACCGCGAGGACGCCGATCGCGACCCGGCAGTTAAAGAAGCGGTCATTCGCGCTTACCTGGATGCCGAGAGCTACTGCCTGTCGACTTACCAGACGGCGTGTCGTCTGAGTCAGGGTGGCAAGATCGGCGCCGAGTCCTCGACCAACAAGATTTTCTGGTCGGAGTTGGACCAGGCGATGCACGCCACAGCCATGAGTATTCTGGGCGCGCGGGCCGAGTTGTTGCCTCACGCGCCGGCAGCGCAGGGCGTTGGCGGTTGGCTGGACGGATTCCTGTTTGCCCAGTCGGGACCGATCTACGCGGGCACCAATGAGATTCAGCGCAATATTATCGCTGAAAGAATGCTGGGCATGCCGAGGTAGTTATGGATTTTACGTTTACACAAGACCAGCAACTGTTTCGAGACTCGGTCGCCGACTTTTTGCGAGCGGAGGTAACCCCCGAGCGAATTCGGGCAAGTTGGGACACCGACAGCGGGCGCGAATCAGCGCTATGGCAGCAGTTGACGGAGTTGGGCCTGGTCGGCATCACCGTGCCGGAAGCGTTCGGTGGGCTCGGTATGAGTGCCCTCGATTTTGTGCTGCTGGCCCAGGAATGCGGCTACGTGGCATTGCCGGAACCTCTGGTCCAGACCGCGCTGGTCGCGGTACCGCTGTTGCAGGATTTGGGCGGTGAACTGGCGGCGACCTGGCTACCCGCTATTGCGGCGGGAGAGGCCGTGGTGGCGGTGGGCCTGCAACAGAATGTGCTGGTAGAAGACGCTCATATTGCCAGGCTGTTGTTGCTCGAGCATGGCGGCGCTATTCACGCACTGACGCCTGATCACTATGAGCTGCAGCGCAGTGAATCGGTGGACCCGTCGCGGCAGTTGTTCAGTGTGGCGGTGAAGGGTGCTGGTAATGCTGTTGCCCAGGGAGAGCTGGCAGAGCGTTTGCTCGCCCGGGCACTGGATCACGGTGCACTGGGTGCGGCGGCACAAGCACTCGGACTGGCCCAACGCATGGTAGACCTGTCGGTGCAATACACCGCCGACCGCCAGCAGTTCGGCAAGCCGGTGGGTTCCTTTCAGGCGGTGAAGCATCACATGGCCAATGTGGCAGTGCAGTTGGAATATGCCAAGGCGCCGGTGCACCGGGCGGCCTGCGTACTCGCTGGCGGCGGTCTGAACGCATCAGAAGCGGTTTCGCACGCCAAGATCGTGGCTTGTGAGGCGGCCAGGCTGGCCGCCAAGAACAGTATCCAGGTGCACGGCGCCATGGGGTACACCTGGGAAGTCGACCTGCAAATTTTTATGAAAAAAGCCTGGGCGCTGGCCAACACCTGGGGTGATGCCGGCTTTCACAAAGCGCGGGTTGCCGAGCATATTTTTGCGGAAGGCGCGGCACTCGGTGCCGGCGCCACGTTCGCTCACTGAATAACTAACTGACTGACTGAGGATCATAATCATGGCTGAAGCTTATATAGTAGATGCGGTACGCTCGCCCACCGGACGACGCAGGGGCGGCCTCGCAGAGGTACACGGCGCCGATCTGGGGGCCCATGTGATCAAGACGCTGGTGGCTCGCAACGACATACCGGATGTTGATTACGACGACGTGATCTTCGGCTGCCTGGACGCCATTGGGCCGCTGGCCGGCGACATTGCTCGCACCTGCTGGTTGGCCGCGGGTCTCTCCGACGAGGTGCCGGGCACGACCATCGATCGCCAGTGTGGGTCTTCCCAGCAATCCGTGCACTTCGCCGCCCAGGCAGTTATGTCCGGTGTGAATGACGTTGTCATCGCCGGTGGCGTGCAGACCATGAGTACGATACCAATTTCGTCGGCCATGGTGGCAGCGCAGCCGCTGGGCTTCAGCGATCCATTCTCCGGCAGTCAGGGCTGGGTGGCGCGCTACGGTGATGTGCCTATCTCACAATTCAACTCTGCGCAGATGATTGCCGACAAGTGGCAGATCAGCCGCGAGCAAATGGAAGCGTTTTCGCTGGAGTCTCACCGCCGCGCGCTGGCGGCGATTGCAGAAGGCCGTTTTGACCGCGAGGTGGCCCCGCTCAATGGTGTGGATATGGATGAAACGCCGCGCAATACCAGCATGGAAAAAATGGCCGAGCTGCAGCCGCTGGCCGAGGGCGGCACGATCACTGCTGCGGTTTCCAGCCAGACCTGCGACGGTTCGTCGGCCATGCTGATCGTATCGGAAGACGCTCTGAAGCGTTACAACCTGACCCCGCGGGCCCGTATTGCCCACATGAGTGTGCGCGGTGATGACCCCGTATGGATGCTGACCGCACCGATCCCGGCGACAGCCTATGCCATGAAAAAGTCCGGCATGAAGCTCGAAGACATGGACCTGGTGGAGATCAATGAGGCCTTTGCCTCGGTGCCCATGGCCTGGCTGTTGGAAACCGGTTATCCCCATGAAAAAACCAACGTCAATGGCGGCGCCATCGCCCTGGGGCATCCGCTGGGCGCGACCGGCACCAAGCTGATGACCACGATGCTTCACGAGCTGGAGCGCAGCGGTGGCCGCTATGGCCTGCAGACCATGTGCGAAGGCGGTGGCCAGGCCAACGTCACCATTATAGAGAGACTGTAAGAGGCGAATCGAATATGAGTGGAATTTGTGAAGGGCGTGTGGCGATTATTACCGGCGCCGGCGGCGGCCTCGGTGCCGCCCATGCGCGAGTGTTGGCTGCCGAAGGCGCCAGTATTGTGGTCAATGATATCAATGAGGCCGCCGCGGCTGAGGTAGTGGCCGAGATAACCGCGGCCGGCGGAAAGGCGGTGGTGAATACCTCGGACATTACTAATTACGACGACAGCCTCAACGCTGTGAAACAGGCCATCGACGCCTTTGGTGATCTGCACGCGGTGATCAATAACGCCGGCATCAACCGCGACAGGATGTTCGCCTCCATGACGGAGGCCGACTGGGATGCAGTAATGGCGGTGCACCTGAAAGGACATTTCTGTATCAGCAGTCACGCCGTGCACTACTGGCGCGGTCGTTCCAAGGAAGGTGAGGCGGTCGATGCGCGGATCATTAATACCAGCTCCGGCGCCGGCCTGCAGGGCTCTATCGGCCAGTCGAACTACGCCGCCGCCAAAGCCGGCATCGCCGCGCTGACCCTGAACCAGGCGGCGGAACTGGGCCGCTACGGCATTACCGCCAATGCGGTTACGCCAGCTGCCCGCACCGGGATGACGACCGCTGTGCCGGAGATGGCCCAGCGTATGGCCAAGCCTGACGATGACAGTTTCGATTACTGGGCGCCGGAGAATGTGTCTTCGCTGGTTGCCTGGCTGGCCTCGGTTGAGTCGGCTGATCTCACCGGGCGCGTCTTTGAGGCAGAAGGCGGCAAAATTTCGATTGCCGACGGTTGGCGTACGACAGAGGGTGTCGACAAGGGCGCGCGCTGGCAACCCGCCGAGGTTGGCGGCGCGGTGGCCACGCTGCTGGCCAAAGAAGTACCGGCCCAGAAAGTTTACGGAACCTGAGGAAGCCCAGCGCATGGATTTCAAGTTCACCGAAGAACAGGCCATGATCCGCGACACCGCGGAGGCCTTTCTGGCGGAAGTTTCAACCAGCGCGGCGGTGCGCCAGGCCATGGCCACTGAGTCGGGTTACGACCCGCAGTTGTGGCAGCGCATTTGCGAGGAGATGTTCTGGCAGGCGATTCACATTCCTGAAGAGCACGGCGGCATGGGCCTGGGTTACGTCGAGTTGGTGGCCATGCTGGAGCAGATGGGGCGCTACCTGCTGTGTTCGCCGTTCTACGCCACCGTTTGTCTGGGGGTAAATGCCCTGCGCGTGTCCGGCAGTGAAGCGCAGCAGGCACAGTACCTGCCGCAGATCGTTGCCGGTGGCACGGCGACGCTGGCCTATACCGATGCCTCCGGTCACTGGGACGCGCAGGCGGTATCGACGACCTGTGTTGCGCAGGGTGAGAGTTTTACACTCAATGGCACGTATCGTTATGTGCCCGATGGTCATACTGCCGACCTGTTGGTGGTGGCCGCGCGCGAGCCCGGCTCGCAGGGCGCGTCGGGCATC
>CALJFL010000013.1 GCA_938074135.1 uncultured Halieaceae bacterium
TGGTGGGACTCAGATGCCAGACCTTCGACCTGAGAATTTGAAATACAGACCAGCACTACCAGAAGACGCCAAGGAGTGCCTGGTCGTTCGGGGAAGAACAAGACAAAATGCCGCCTCCGAGGACTGGCTGCGCTCGATCGGTATCACGTCAGAATCCTGGGCAAGGAGTATCCGCTCTGGCGCGCTACCGGGACACGTCTGCACTGTAGATGAGAAAATAGTTGGATTCTGCTTCGGCGCGCGCGAAACCGGAGAGATAGAAGTCGTCGCATTGCTTCCTGATTTTGAAAATCTTGGTATTGGAAAAAAACTGCTGGCTAAGACGAGTCAGAAATTGGCAAAGCTTGGACACACCAGGTTATTCCTGGGATGCTCTCCTGATCCGGCAAGCAGGTCTCATGGTTTCTATAGACATCTGGGGTGGCGCTCAACCGGAAGCCATGACAAATACGGCGACGAGATTCTTGAGATTTTCATCGCAGGTGACGAATAAGGAAAGACACATGCTCCTCGCCGGAGGGGTCGTCTACGCTAAACACCGGATCGATGGCGTAGATAACGTGCTCCAGACCCACCGCCACTGCCTGCTCTTTCAGGGCAATGGCGTGTAAGGTGTGGTGCAGGAACAGGTTAATCAGGTCGTCTTTGAACGGTGCATTGTCATTCAACACATACAGCGGCGCGTCACCTGAGTCCATGAGTTCCAATGCGTCAATGCTGCGACGATAGGCTTCGTTTTCGGGGCTGTAGATTTCTTCGGCACTATCGACGCCAAGGATAGTAAACAGGAAGTTGGTGGCGCCGAGGGCCGCGGCCACCACGGGAATCTCGGTTGAACCGCCAAGCACAGGTGCCAGTGGCTCCACAACCGGTGCCAGTACCTGCTGCCAGCGCACGACGTCCAGGGTGGATTGTGTATACAAGGCACCAATCGCCTTGATTCGCGTCGACTCGCGCAACACCGGGTCTTCATTGTCGGCGTCGGCGAGGTCATCCCTGGTACCCAACCAAAGGCTGGTACTGGCGCCAGCAGACACACCGTAACTCGCCACCTGCTGCGGGTCGATATTGAGACTGTCCGCGTAGTAACGAGCGAACTGCAATGCTCGGGCACTGTCTTCCAGCGAGCGGATAACGCCGTCGGGATCAAGCGGTTCTTCCAGACTCAGCAGGTGGTAATTGACGGTAGCGAAGGCAATACCGGCGGCGAGAAACTGACGAATCTCATCCGCGTGAGCCGCGTAGGCAAGGTTTTTATCACCGCCAGTGTAGCCACCCCCGTGAAAATAGAGCACCAATGGTGTTGGCTCATCGCTATCCGGTAGAAAAACATCGAACACATTACGCGGGCCATCGCCATATTCCACGTCTGCAGCGAAGTCGGCGGCTGTGTCAGGCAGGTCGATGGGTGAGGCTGTAAAAGACAGTTCCAGCTGTGGAGTTGGCTCAACTTGCTGGCCACCGCCACTACTACCACTACCCCCACCGCCACAGGCAGCGAGAGCGAGGCAAAACAGAAGCGCGGCGCTCCGTGTCATCAACATTGTAAAAACCCTTGAGCTGGCAAAAGCGCGCGATGTTAACACACGTCACATCATTTTCCACCGCTATCGGGCGCCCACCGGCGACAGAACCTGGACAATCGACCACTCTTTTTATTACTACTGGATTCATGCATGATCGGCTCAAGACCTTGACGAGCGCAGAGCATGGCGAAGTCTCCCTATCGACCCTTCACGCCCAACCCGGAGCAGCTGGCACTGATGCCGGATATCTCGGGCAATACACTCAATGGACTGGGTGAGGCCGACACCAGGCGCCCTACCCCGATCTACTGGCATGACCCGGAACAACTGCCACACGGGCCTTTGCAAAACTGGTTCTACACACAAAATAGCGACGACCCGGATATTATCCGGGCGCGGGAGGAGCGCGCGGAAATCCTGGCTATCGAGGTGCCGCCTGTCAGCTCAGAGCCTGTTCAGCAGACAGCGCAGGACTGGACCTCGCAACTTGGCGATCACGTCGCGACACTCGACATGGAGCTGTTCGGGATTACGGCTTTTCGTCCAGAGTGGGCGTTCGAGGGTGCCAACATTACCCAGAAGTGGGTGATCATGATTGGCATCGCGCACGATTATCAACGGATCAGCAAAGCACCCGCATTGTCGGCCGGTGCCGAGGTCGTACGGCAATATGGCCGCGGCACCAAAGCCGCAAAAGATATTGCTACCTGGATTCGTCAGCGGGGATGGGACGCCACACCCCACGGTGGACCCATGGCCGGGCCGCTACTGTTGATTCCACCGGCCATTGAATGCGGCTTCGGTGAGCTGGGTAAACACGGGTCAATCATCAACCGGGACTATGGCTCTTCCTTCCGCCTGGCGTCGGTACTGACTGACATCCCCTTACTGCCCAGCCAACCACAAAGCTACGGTGTCGATGACTTTTGCAGTCGCTGCCAGGTCTGTAGCAACGCCTGTCCGCCCGATGCAATCCTGCCCGAGAAGGTCATGGTGCGCGGTGAGCACAAGTGGTATGTCGATTTCGACAAATGTATTCCGTTCTTCAACGAGAATGCGGGCTGTGCCATCTGTATCGCGGTATGTCCCTGGAGTATTCCCGGCAAGGGGCCACGCATCGTTGAGCAGCTTCAGCGCCGGGCGCTACGGCAACAGACGGCGGATGAAAACGACAGTTGCTGAATCTCTACCAGGCCTGCCATTTAAACACTTACCAGCAAGTCCGAGAGCGTAACTACGAACCCCAGAGCTGCTTACGCAGCTGATCCTTGCGCACCTTGCCGCTGGGTGTCTTCGGCAATGCATCGACCACCTCAATACGCTCTGGAGTCTTTTGCCGCGCCAGGCCCTGGGCCTCGGTGAAGGCGATAACAGCCTCCATGGTCGGCGGCGCATCAGCGTCATTGGCTATGATGAAAGCACAGACACCCTCCCCCAATCGCTCGTGTGGCATCGCTACGACCGCGGCCTCGCGGATACCCGGATGAAGGTGCAGGGTGTTTTCGATTTCTTTCGCACTCAGGTTTTCACCGCCGCGAATAATCAAATCCTTTTTACGGTCTGTGATAACCACCGCGCCGTCACTGCAGATATGGCCGATGTCACCGGTGAGAAAAAAGCCGTCCGGCGTGTGTGACTCCAATGTCTGCTGGGGATCGGCATAGCCAAGGAACATGCCCGCCCCTCTCACCGCCAGTTCACCATCATCACCCTGGCGAACATCATGCCCGTCATCGTCCAGTACCCTGACCTCATAGGCAAAGAGGTGGCCATCGGTGGTTGCCGCGCGCTCGGGGTTGTCGCGCCATCCGTAGCTGACCATCGGCACCTCGGTACTGCCATAGACCCGTGCTGTTCCACAACCGGGAAGGGTGTCATAAGCTCGTTGAACCAGCGAAGGCGGTACCGCGGCACCGCCACAGGAGAAACGCCGCAAGGTCGGTAGCGGGTCGCCTCGTCGTTCTGCCGCGTCCAGCAGTTCCTGCAAAAATGGTGTGGCCCCGACCGTCATGGTCGCGCTTACCCGGTGAATGATGTCGATGGCATCGTCGGCATTCCAACGCTCCATCAGGGCGGCCTGTATTTCGCTCATGAAACACATGTTCACGCCGCTGGAATAGCCGGTGATATGAGTAACAGGTGACGGCATCAGCATAACGTCTCCATCTTTCATATCGGCATGGCGGGCCGATGTTTCCTGAACGTAGCTGAGGGTGTTGTGGCTGTGCAGGACCGCCTTGGGAAAGCCGGTGGTCCCCGACGTATACAGCCGGCACTTGGGTGCATTGGGATCCACTGGCGGCAGAGTCTGCTCGTCCACAGGCTCCGCAGTCACCAGGTCCTCATAGCGCAGACAGCCGTCGTAATGCTGCTCTGCCCGAACCGTTACCAGGTATTCCAGGTCGGACAGGTCAGCCCGCAGCCGCGTCAGCATATTGACGTAATCAATAGAGCGATACTGATCGGGTATGTAGAGCAATCGGGTACCGGCATCTTCGAGGATGTAGCGAAGCTCTTTATCGCGATATATCGGCACAATCGGGTTAACCACCAGCCCAAGTGCAGCGGCGGCAACATCTATGGGCGCTGCCTCACGCCAGTTTGGTAACTGAAAACTGACCACATCACCCTCTACCAGACCCAGCGTCTGCAGTGCTGTGATCAGCCGGCGCGCTTCCAGCGCCAGGGCTCCATAGGTGGCGTCAGGCTCGTGCTCAAGAAAAAGAGCGACTCGATCAGGCGCAGTCCTGGCCTTCTTCCAGGCTTCCAAAGCTACCGTGGTGTTGCGCCAAAGGTGCTGGTCGCGCGCTAGACGCTCTGCTGACAATATCGTCATTATTGAAGGTGCTCTCGAATGCGGTCCCAAAAAGATAACAGTGCCGATATCAAAACCTCGTCCGCCTGAGCCGGATGAGATCCATAGCCTACAACAAGCAGCTCCTGGTCCAGGTCAATCAGGGAAAACTGGCCGTGTATACCTAACATCGCCAACTGGCGACACTCGGCATCCAGCACGTAAGTCTGGTTACGGTACTGGCCCTGCGGCGCCATATCGACATAGTCGCCCCTGCGCCAGGCGGCCCGCAGTATTTCGCTGGGCCTGGAAATGTCGGCAATAAACTCTGCGGGCGCAACCTGCTGCCCCGCCAGATTCCTGCCCTGGTTGAGAAACAGAGAGGCCCAACGGGCGAAATCACGAAGCGTCAGGCTCAATTGGCCCTCAGTGACGGCCACGCCACTGGGGTCCAGGTTTAACCAGGCGTCGGCCTCCGCGCCAATATGCTGGAAGATTTTTTCTTCCAGCAAACTGGCCACCGACCCGCCATAGACGGCAGTGGCCACCAAAGCGAGGGCATTGGTGATGGGCGACGCGTAATTGAAACGCTGGCCTGGCGGATCCTGCAGCTCATTCATCTCTTTGCGAATCCAGTCAACATAACCAGCGTGGGTATCTGCCAGGGGTGGGTAATAACCGGTCGCCCTGAAATAACTCCAGCAAATACAGTCGGGATCTTCGTAATGCTCCTCATAGCGCAGGCCCGTGCGCATATCGAGGGCGTGCTGCACGGTCACCTGATCCCAGGCATCCAGATCACCAAAGACTTCCAGGTACTCCGTCATCGGGGCCAGCGGATCGACCAGTCCGTCAGCTATCGCCATACCAACCAACAGCGTGGTCAGGGTTTTGGTCGTTGAGTGGTTAACGTGGCGGTCTGTCTCGGTCATGCCGTCGCGATAGGACTCATGAACGACGTGACCCTTGTGCATAATGAGCAGCGCGTCATTGGACATTCGTCGATTCAGCAGTTCTTCGACTGACATACGCCGGTCGCTGCCTGGCTCCGCAATGTCGATGGCAGCCAGATCCAGTGACCGGTCAGCGTAAGTCAGCGGTATGGGGTTGGCAGGCGCGGCGATGATATCAGTGGGCCAGAAATCGGCCATCGCCCGCTGGCTGTAGGGTAAATGCGTGGGGAAGTCCCAGTTAGACCAGTCAATGCCCAGGGCTTCATTGATCACCCTGTCGCCTGCTGGCGCCGCTACATGACTTACCATATCAATCTTCCCCGAGGCGCTAAAAACAGCCGGTACAGCCCTGTCGCGCCAATGGCCCTTTAGGTCATCGCCGAAATGCCAACCGCGTCTCGCACCTTCGCCATCAACTCAACGCTCTCCTGCCGGGCTCTGGCGGCACCTTGCTGCAGAACCTGCTCGACATAGCCGGGGTCTGCCATAAGCTCGTCATAGCGCGCTCTTGCCGGCGCAATTTCCTCATTGATCAACTCGAACAACTGCTTCTTGGCCTCACCCCAGGCAATACCCTCAGCGAAGGCCTTACGCATACTTTCTATCTCGGCGGGCCCGGCAAAGGCGGACCACAATTGAAACACGGTGGAGTCATCTGCATCTTTGGGCTCGCCGGGTTCCAACAAGTTGGTCTTGATCTTGTTAATCGCCTTGCGCAGCTGCTTTTCAGTACCGAACAGCGGTATCGTATTGTTATAGCTCTTGCTCATCTTGCGGCCGTCCAGGCCCTGCAGCACAGCAACGCTATCATCCACAACCGCCTCAGGCAGGGTAAAAACTTCGGCAAAATTGTGATTGAAGCGCTGGGCGATATCGCGGGCCATCTCCACATGCTGGATCTGATCACGACCGACTGGAATCTCGTTTGCATTGAACATCAGGATATCGGCAGCCATCAGCACCGGATAGCTGAACAGGCCCATGGTGACACCAAAATCAGGATCTTCCCCCGCCGCCTCATTGGCCTGTACCGCTGCCTTATAGGCGTGGGCACGATTCATCAAACCCTTGGCGGCATTGCAACAAAGTACCCAGGTCAACTCGGTAATTTCCGGTATATCAGACTGCCGGTAGAAAACGGCCCGGTCGGTATCGAGCCCCAGTGCTATCCAGGTCGCCGCAATCTCCTTACTTGACTGGCGAACCTGCTGGGGATCCTGGCACTTGATCAATGCGTGATAGTCCGCCAGGAAAAAGTAAGACTCGATAGCATCCTGGCCAGATGCTTCGACGGCAGGACGAATAGCACCGACATAATTGCCCAGGTGAGGCGTGCCCGTGGTGGTGATACCGGTAAGAACCCGTTTCTTCGACATGGAAGTCCGCTTGCTGGAAAAAGCCGCAATAATACTGGGAATAGACTGTGCTGGCTATCCTGCGAGCTCTTCGAACAGACTCAGGTATTGGGCTCGCACCGCATCATGCCCAAAGGCAGTCATGACGGGCGGATGGCTGTCGCCCGTTTCAAGAACCCGGGCAAGCTCCAGCAGGAGTTTGGCCGCGGCATTCGCCTCGGCATCGGGGTCAGCGGGGCTGCTGGCATAACAGAACTGCGCGGGATACAGCTCGGGATAGGCCAGCCGGTCCGGCACCAGTGGCAGGCAGCCACTCATGACAGCCTCCAATACCGCCAAACCATGAAATTCATGATCCGCCGTTGAGACGACAATATCGGCCGCCTGCAGCCAACCATGATAATCCGCTGTCTCGGCAACATAACCGAACTGCACCAAACGGTGGGCAAATGTACTTTCAAT
>CALJFL010000014.1 GCA_938074135.1 uncultured Halieaceae bacterium
CCTGATGATATTGCGGTGACAGTTCCTGCACCGCATCGACAAACGCGGTAACGTTATCGGGGTTTACACCCGGGGTGATTCCGTGGCCCAGGTTGAACACATGGCCAGTGCCATGACCGAAGCCAGCGAGAATGGCGCCAACCTCTTCACGAATTCGCGCAGGTGAGGCGAAGAGCATCATAGGATCCATATTGCCTTGCAGAGCTACCCGGTCGCCGATCTGCTCTCTGGCGATCCGAATATCCGTGGTCCAATCGATCCCTACAGCCTGGGCGCCACAATCGGCAATTGCGCCCAGCCACTGTCCACCGCCCTTGGTAAAAACGATAACCGGGACCGGCCTTCCTTCGGCCTCTTTCGGCAGCCGGGCAATGATGCGCTGCATGTACTTCAGCGAAAACTCGCGATAGCCGGCAGCGCTGAGCGCCCCACCCCAGGTATCGAAGATTTGCAGGGCCTGGGCTCCGGCGGCAACCTGGGCGGCCAGGTAATCGGCTACCGCATCGGCCAGTAAACTGAGCAACGCGTGCATCAATTCCGGCTGGTCATAGGCCATGGTCTTGGCCCGGCTGAAATCCTTGGAGGAGCCGCCTTCAATCATATAGGTCGCCAGTGTCCACGGACTACCGGAAAACCCGATCAGCGGCACACTACCATTGAGCTCACGACGAATGGTCGACACCGCATTCATCACATAGGACAGGTCGTCTTCCGCCCGCATGCTATTCAGCGCGGCGAGATCCTGCTCGCTGCGCACGGTCTTGCGGAACCGCGGGCCCTCACCTTCCTCGAAGTAGAGCCCAAGCCCAAGAGCATCCGGAATGGTAAGAATATCGGAAAACAGGATCGCGGCATCCATGGGATAGCGCCGCAGGGGTTGCATGGTCACTTCACAGGCCAGTTCAGGATTAGTGCACACATCCATGAAGGAACCAGCCTGTTTGCGGGTCTGCCGGTATTCCGGCAAATAGCGGCCGGCCTGGCGCATCATCCAGATTGGCGTGCGATCAACGGGCTGGCGCATCAGCGCCCGCAGGAAACGATCGTTTTTCAAATCAGTCATCGGCAGGTCTACTGTCACACCTCGAGATAATCGAGTATGCCCTCCGCGGCCTGTCGGCCTTCCCAGATCGCGGTCACCACCAGGTCCGAGCCGCGCACCATGTCACCCCCGGCGAATACCTTCGGGTTGCTGGTCTGAAACTTGAAAGTCTGGTGTTCTTCGGCGATTACACCGTCCCAGTCATTGGTCTGAACGTCAACTTCCTGGAACCACGCCGGTGGATCCGGCTGGAAGCCGAAGGCGACAATCACCGCGTCGGCCTCCAGAACCTGCTCGCTACCGCTAATGGGCTCGGGACGACGGCGACCGTCGGAGTCGGGCTCACCGAGCCGCGTTTCAATCATTTTTACCCCACAGGCCTGGCCAAAGTATTCAACCACCTCAATGGGCTGGCGATTGAACAGGAATTCCACGCCTTCCTCGCGGGCGTTTTTCACCTCGCGGCGTGACCCTGGCATGTTGGCTTCATCCCGGCGGTAGGCACAGATCACGTGCTCGGCCTGCTGGCGCACCGCGGTTCGCACACAGTCCATCGCGGTATCGCCGCCACCGAGAACAATCACCCGCTTGCCCTTGAGATTGACGTAGTCATCCGCTTCCTGTTCAAAACCGAGATTATGATTCACGTTGCCAACGAGATAGGGCAACGCCTCGTAGACACCCGGCAGATTTTCCCCGGGAAAATTGCCGCGCATATAGCTATAGGTGCCCATACCCAGAAATACCGCGTCGTATTGCGCCATGAGCTCGCCGGGGGTGATATCGGTACCGACCTCGGTGTTAAGCCGAAATTCAATACCCATGCCTTCGAAGATCTCCCGGCGAAGGGTCATAACAGACTTTTCCAGTTTGAATTCCGGGATGCCAAAGGTGAGCAGACCACCGATCTCCGGGTAGCGGTCAAACACCACTGATTTGACGCCATTGCGGGCCAGCACATCGGCACAACCCAATCCCGCCGGGCCGGCGCCAATAATAGCTACTTTCTTGTCGGTGGGTATGACCGCCGAGAGGTCGGGACGCCAACCCATGGCCAATGCGGTGTCGGTAATGTATTTTTCCGAGGCCCCGATCGTGACAGCGCCGAAGCCGTCGTTAAGCGTGCAGGCACCCTCGCACAAACGATCTTGAGGACAGACCCGGCCACAAACCTCGGGTAGTGTGTTGGTCTGGTGACTGAGTTCCGCTGCCTCGAAAATATTGCCCTCTGACACCAGCTTGAGCCAATTGGGAATGAAGTTGTGCACCGGGCACTTCCATTCGCAATAGGGGTTCCCGCATTCGATGCAACGGTGCGACTGATCTGCGACCTGCTGCTGGGTGTAAGGCTCGTAGATCTCCACGTACTCGGTTTTACGTGACTGCGGGGCCTTGACGTCCGGGTCACTGCGACCGACATCGATAAACTGGAAATCATTCGACTGGCGTTTAGTCATACTTCTCTTCCCGTATCCCGGCCATCAATCCGTGTTACGCAAACGCGACAACAGGCGATCGAGGTCCGCAGCCTTCGGCTTCACCAGCCAGAACTTGCCCACGTAATCTTCGAAATTCTCCAGCATAGTGGCTCCCCAATCCGAGCCGGTTTCCTCGGCGAACTCCTTGATGTTGTTCCTGAGGTTGTAGCGGTAAGGCTCCATGTATTCTGAGTTCACTCGGTGGATCTCCACCAACTCACTGTTGTACTTGTCGATAAAGGAGCGATCCAGATCCAGTACGTAGGCAAAGCCGCCCGTCATGCCAGCGCCAAAGTTAACCCCGGTGGAACCCAGCACAGTGATGCTACCGCCGGTCATATACTCACAGCAGTGATCTCCGGCACCTTCAACCACCGCATGGGCGCCGCTGTTGCGCACAGCGAAGCGCTCACCGGCAATACCGGCGGCGAACAAGCGGCCACCGGTGGCACCGTAAAGGCAGGTATTGCCAATAATGGTGGTTTCCTGAGACTTGAACTCGCTGACCCGGGGAGGAAACACCACCAGTTTGCCGCCAGCCATACCCTTGCCCACGTAATCGTTGGAGTCTCCTTCAAGGTACATGTGCAGACCACCAGCGTTCCAGACACCGAAACTTTGTCCAGCCGTGCCCTTCAGGCGCAGGACAACAGGGCTACCCTCCATCGCAGTGTTGCCATAGCGACGGGCAATCTCACCGGACAGACGGGCACCGATCGAACGATCGCAGTTGGTGACGGTGAAGCTGAACTCGCCCCCTGATTGGCTCTCAATGGCGCCGATCGCGGCGGCCACCATCTGCTCAGCCTTTTCACCGCGGTCGAAGGGGTCATTGGAGCTGACTTGGCAGAACTCGGGCTGCCCCTCGGCCGATGGATCCTTGTAAAGAATCGGCGACAGATCCAGCCCCGCCTGCTTGTCTGTATCGCCAGGCAAACAGGCCAACAGGTCGGTTCGCCCGATCAAGGCCTCGATGGAAGGGACGCCAAGGCGAGCCAGCCACTCACGGGTCTCTGTCGCGATAAACGTGAACAGGTTAATAACCATCTCAACGGTTCCGTTAAAGTGATCATCACGCAACTTCTGGTTCTGGGTGGCGACACCCGTGGCACAATTATTGAGGTGGCAGATACGCAGGTACTTACAACCCAGGGCAACCATGGGCGCGGTGCCAAAACCGAAGCTCTCGGCGCCCAGTATTGCCGCCTTGATTACGTCGAGTCCGGTTTTGAGTCCACCATCTGTCTGCAGACGAATGGCGCCTCTCAGATTATTGCCGCGCAGGGTTTGCTGGACTTCCGCCAGGCCTAACTCCCAGGGAGACCCCGCGTAGCGAATCGATGTCAGCGGACTGGCCGCGGTGCCGCCGTCATAGCCACTGATGGTAATCAGGTCAGCGTAAGCTTTGGCCACACCGGCTGCGATAGTACCCACGCCGGGCTCGGATACCAGCTTCACGGACACAAGCGCCTGGGGATTGACCTGCTTGAGGTCGTAGATAAGCTGCGCCAGATCCTCGATTGAATAGATATCATGGTGGGGGGGCGGAGAAATAAGGGTAACGCCCGGCACCGAGTAACGCAGGCGGGCAATCAGTTCGTTGACCTTGCCGCCCGGCAACTGGCCACCCTCTCCGGGCTTGGCACCCTGGGCAACCTTGATTTGCAGAACCTCGGCATTCACCAGGTAATGTGGCGTGACACCAAAACGGCCAGAGGCGATCTGCTTGATCTTGGATACCCGCTCGGTCCCGAAGCGATTGGGGTCTTCACCCCCTTCCCCGGAATTTGAGCGGGCACCCATGCGATTCATTGCCGCCGCCAGGCCTTCATGGGCCTCGGGACTCAAGGCGCCCAGTGACATACCCGCGGAATCAAAGCGCCGCAGAATATTCTCTATGGGCTCTATCTCATCCAGCGCCAGCGGGTTCTGGCTCTCTACCGGCTGCAACAGGTCGCGCAGCGTCGCCACCGGTCGCTCGTTTACCAGGGCTGCATAGCGTTGATAAGTGCTGTAATCACCGGTAACTACCGCTTCTTGCAGGGTCGTGACCACATCGGGGTTGAAGGCGTGATATTCCTGACCATGCACGTACTTCAACAGGCCACCTTGCTGGATGGTCTTGCGGTAGGACCAGGCGTCACGTGCCAGGCTCTTCTGCTCTTCCTCAAGCTCCGCAAAGCCACTGCCCTCAATGCGTGAAGCCACACCGCAGAAGGCCAGGTCGGTTACCTCGCGGGCAAGGCCCACCGCTTCGAACAGCTGCGCGCCGCGATAGGAACTGACTGCCGAAATGCCCATCTTGGACATGATTTTCAGCAGGCCCTTGTTAATGCCCTTGCGGTAATTCTTGTAACAGGCGCTCGGCTCGCCCAGCAGTTCACCACTGCGGATCAAATCTTCCAGCACGCTATAAGCAAGATAGGGATACACGGCTGTAGCCCCGAATCCGAGCAGACTGGCAATCTGGTGTGAATCACGGGCGCTGGCCGACTCCACCACGATGTTGGCGTCGCAGCGCAGGCCGGATCGAATCAGGTGATGATGCACCGCGCCGGTAGCCAACAGGCTGTGTATCGGCAGTCGGCCCTTGGCCACCGCCCGATCGGAGAGTATCAGGATGGTGATACCCTCCCGCACCGCAGCCTCGGCACGAGCGGTAAGGTCAACCAGCGCTGATTTCAGGTCAGTGCTGTCTGACTCATAGGTGCAATCGATATCCCGCACTTCAAAACCGCGGCGATTGAGTTGCAGCAGCGTATTGAATTTACCCTGCGACAGTACCGGTGAGGTCAGGATCACCCGATCGGCGTGCTCGGGGCCCTCGTGGAATATGTTTTTCTCGCCACCGAGATCGGTCTCCAGCGACATGACGATGGTTTCGCGCAATGGATCGATTGGCGGATTAGTGACCTGGGCAAACTTTTGCCGGAAATAGTCATAAAGCGAGCGCCGCTGTCGCGACAGCACTGCCATTGGCGTGTCGTCGCCCATGGAACCCACGGCTTCGTTGCCGGTCTCCGCCAACGGCCGCATCACCAGGTCGCGCTCCTCGAAGCTGACCTGGAACATCTTCATATAATTATCCAGCTCTTCCGGAGCTATGCCCGGTGTCGCCTCACCGCCAAACGTACCTTCGATCCGCTGCGCTTTTTCTTTCAGCCAGCGCTTGTAGGGGTGTCGCGACTTAAGCCGATTATCGATCTCCTCGGTTTGCAGCAGCTCGCCAGTGTGAGTATCGACCATGAGTATCTGGCCCGGCCCTACCCGACCCTTGGCGATAACATCTTCATCGCGATAGCCGTGGGTACCCACTTCAGAAGCCAGGGTAATAAAACCGTCCTTGGTGGTCACCCAGCGCGCCGGGCGGAGGCCATTTCGGTCGAGCAGGCAAACCGCGTAACGCCCGTCGGTCAGCACGATGCCGGCAGGTCCGTCCCAGGGTTCCATGTGCATGGAGTGATATTCGTAGAAGGCCTTCAGGTCCGGGTCCATTGACTCGATGTTCTGCCAGGCCGGCGGTATCAGCATGCGCAGCGCACGGGCCATATCGACGCCGCCGGTCAGCAGCACGTCGAGCATGTTATCCAGGCTGGAAGAATCAGAGCCAGACCGGTTTACCAGCGGTGCAATGTCGCGAATATTGGGTAGCTTGTCGGTATCAAATGCCGCCGTTCTGGCCTCCGCCCAGTTGCGGTTGCCATCTATCGTGTTGATCTCGCCGTTGTGCGCCAGCAGGCGAAATGGCTGTGCCAGCGGCCAACGCGGCATGGTATTGGTAGAAAATCGCTGGTGGAACACGCAGATCGCAGTGGTCAGCCGCTCGTCATCCAGGTCGGCATAGAAACGCGGCAGATCTACCGGCATCACCAGACCTTTATAGGAAATCACCCGCGCCGACAGGCTGCAAATATAAAACTCTTCATCGGTCTCATTGGCGATTTCCGCCTTGCGCCGCGCCACGAACAGCCGGGTCGCCAGGTCGGCTTCATCTACCCCGGGAGCGTCAACGAAGATCTGTTCGATGCGCGGCAGCGAGGCCAGTGCAATTTCTCCGCACACCGAGCTGTCTGTCGGCACCACCCGCCAGCCCAGTACGGCTAGTCCCAGATCGGAAAATACCTGCTCCATCGCCTTGCGGGACGCTTGCGCCTTGCCCTCATCGGAGGAAAGAAAAATCTGGCCAACGGCAAACTGCTCGGCGGGCTCGCTGCCAAACTCCTCACTGGCGAGGGTCCGCATGAAACTGGTCGGCATCTGCATCAGCAAGCCACAACCGTCGCCCGTTTTACCGTCGGCAGCGATACCGCCGCGGTGCGTCATACAGGTGAGCGATTCTATGGCCGTCTGCAACAGCCGATGGCTGGCATCGCCTGAAGTGTGTGCTATCAGTCCAAAGCCGCAATTGTCACGGAACTCTTCAGGTCTGTAGAGGCCTGCGCTCATAGTGTGTCCAAAAAAATATAAAAAACAACAAGTTACTGCGTCGAACCCCGCGCCTCGACAGCGCTCGGGCAGGAGGGGGAAGCTATTTTACACAGATGACCTTACCGGAACAAACTGGCCCTGAGGGGCAATTTAGAGGCCCGCCGGCCTTATCTTAGCAGAGTTGAAAGCTCGTCCTCGCTAACGTCGTCAACGATGGCCGCCTCACCGATGGCCCGCAGCAGCACCAGGCGCAAGCGCCCATCGATGACTTTCTTATCCCGGCCCATGAGGTCGATGAATATCTCGGGGGACATGGCCGAGGGAGGTGTCACAGGCAATTGCATACTGGCTAACAGTCGCTGCAAGGCCTCAACCTCTTCCATAGCCAGCCAGCCGCGGTTGGCTGACAACTGTGCCGCCAGCAACATGCCGGCCGCAACAGCCTCTCCATGCAGCCAACTGCCGTAACCCTGGGCTGTTTCAATGGCGTGACCGAAAGTGTGGCCGAGATTGAGGATGGCCCGCAGGCCGGCCTCCCGTTCGTCCGCCGCAACGACCCGAGCCTTGTTGGCACAGCTGCGCTCGATTGCTTCGGCCAGGGCGGATTCTTCCCGGGCAAGCAACTTGGGCATATCTGCCTGCAGCCAGCGATAGAAGGGTTCGTCGCATATGAGGCCGTATTTCACCACTTCCGCCAGACCCGCAGAGAGCTCCCGGGCTGGCAGCGTGTGCAAGGTCTGGGTGTCGATCAGCACCGCCTGTGGTTGGTAGAAGGCGCCTATCATGTTTTTACCCAGCGGGTGATTCACCGCGGTTTTACCCCCCACAGAAGAATCCACCTGCGCCAGCAACGTCGTCGGGACCTGAATAAAGTGCACGCCGCGCTGATAGCAGGCCGCCGCGAAGCCGGTAATATCACCGACCACGCCACCGCCAACGGCAACAAATGTGGTACTGCGGTTGTGCCGATCGGCCATCACCTGATCGAAAATCTGGGTCAGGGTGTCCAGAGTCTTGAATTGCTCGCCGTCCGGAAGGATCACCTCGGTGATCAGCTGGCGCTCACCGACAGCGGCGCGGACCCGGTCAAGATAGACAGGAGCGACCGTATCGTTGCTGACCAAAACCACCTGCATGCCGCTAATGTGCTTACCAAGAAGGGAGCTATCGTCAAACAGATCCCGTCCGATGTACACCGGGTAACTTCTTTCGTCGAGATCGACATGCAGGGTATGCATAACTACGGACACAATTGATCCTCGTTAACAGCGGAGCCGCCATAATAGCGCCAGCACTCGCTGCTGTCGCTATTGCAGCTCTTTAACGAGCCGCTGCGCGACAGTGCGGGGACTGCAGCCGTCGGTGTTGATGATGTGGTCGGCGATTTCACGGTACAGCGGGTCGCGCTCGGCCATTAACTGCCGCAGGGTTTCTTCCGGGTCGTCGGTTTGTAGCAGTGGACGCCGGCGATCACGACGGGTGCGCCTGGCCTGCTCCTCGACCGTAGCGTGCAGGTAAACCACAAAGCCTCGCCCGGCCAGGGCTGTGCGATTCTCAGGCCGCAACACCACACCACCGCCGGTAGCCAGCACCACGTTATCCCATTCGGTCAGTTCAGCCACTACCTGCTGTTCACGGTCACGAAAACCCTGCTCCCCCTCCATATCAAAGATCCAGGGGATATCAGCGCCGGTACGCTTCTCGATTTCAGTGTCGGTGTCGGCAAACTCCAGCTTGAGCTGCTGGGCAAGGTATTTGCCAATGGTGGTCTTGCCAGCCCCCATGGGGCCGACAAGAAAAACTCTATGCAGTTGGGGCATTACGTCGCGGCGATGCCCTAGTCGAGCAGCGTATCGGCAAGGATCCGCGGAGTAATGAAGATCAGGGTTTCAGTCTTGGTCTTGGAGGTGGAATTGTTCTTGAACAGCGCGCCCACGTAGGGAATATCACCGAAAAACGGCACTTTGGTTACCGAACTGATATCCTCGGTGCGGAATACACCGCCCAGTACAACCGTCTCACCATTGCCAACAAGCACCTGGGTAGTCAACTCTGTTGTATCGATGGAGGGAATAAAGCCGCCCTGACCGCTTGGGACAAGGTCGCCGACCGAATCCTGGGTCACGGTGAGATCAAGGATAATGCGATCGTCAGGTGTGATATTGGGCGTCACATCCAGTTCCAGCACCGCCTCTTTAAACGAAGTGGTATTCTGGCCGCTGAGCGAACCCTCCTGATAAGGTACTTCCGTACCTGACTTGATGGTTGCCTGTTGCTTGTCGCCGGTAATGACCTTGGGCTGGGAAACCACCTCGCCTTCGCCTGCTGCCTCAAGAGCCGACAGCTCAGCGGTCAGGAAGAGATCCTCGGAGGTAAAGCCCAGAGCGAAGCCGCCCGCTGCGCCGCTTACACCCAGATCGACCAGCAGCGCGCCCGGATAAGACAAGCTGGGGGTGCTGCCATTAATCACCGACTCGTTCAGACCAACAACGTTAGCGGTATCACCTGACGCTGACAGCACATTACTGTTGAAGTCATTGTTGATATAGCCACCACCCCATTGGATACCCAGCTCTTTTTCCAGGTCCGACTGGGCAATCACAATTCGCGCCTCAATCATTACCTGACGGATAGGAATGTCAACCAGGTCGATAAGGTCGCGGATCTCGGCCAGCTTCATCGCTGTGTCAGTGACAATGATTGAATTCGTCCGTGGGTCGACGACCACAGAGCCTCGCGGCGAGATCAGGCTGCCACCCTCCTCGGAACCGGCCTGAAACAGGGCCACGATCTCAGAGGCCGTGGCATAACGGATGCGGATAAACTCGGACTGCAGGGGCGCCAATTCGGCAATCTGCTTGTTGGCCTCGATCTCCTGGCGTTCCCGCTCGGCGATTTCGGCGGCCGGTGCCACCATTAACACATTGCCAACCTGGCGCTTGTCCAGACCCTTGGTTTTAAGCACCAGCTCTAACGCCTGGTCCCAGGGCACATTCTGTAATCGCAAAGTGATACGGCCTGATACTGTATCGCTGGCTACCAGGTTCATCTCGGTAAAGTCGGCGATTAACTGCAGTACTGCCCGCACCTCAATATCCTGAAAATTCAGCGATATGCGCTCGCCGACATAACTGAACTCATCCAATCGGGCCGCCGCCTCTTTCTTGGTCAGCGGCTTGACGCTGAGCACGTACTCAGTGTCGGTCTGGTAGGCCAGGTAATCGAACTCGCCAGTAGTTTTTAGCGTCAGCGTGGCGCCACGCTCAGTAGTGTTCACATCCACCGAATCCACCGGCGTGGCGAAGTCAGTGACATCATAACGTCGCATCAGACGCTCAGGGACCGAGGTATCGAGGAACTCGACGGTCACGTTGCCGCGCTCGCTGAACACATTCACATCTACAGACGGGTCGGTAAGCTGCAGGGTCAGGCGACCTTCTCCACCCCCCTGGCGCTGGAACTGCAGGTCGGTAATCTCGGAGCGCGCATCGACGACTTCCTCGACCTTGCTGGCCAGGCGATGGGGGTCGGCAGTTTGCTTGACGTACTCATTACCGCCGTCCTGACCCACTACCAGGTAAAGGCTGTTGCCATCCACGCGAGTTTCATAGGGCACCAGCTTGACCAGGTTCACCACAAGCCGGGTTCTGTCTCCGGATTCCAGCACCACGACGCCCGAAGCATTACCGTAGGGAAGTGAAAATCGTTTCTGCTCGAGTTCACTTGTGGTGTTGGGGAAGTCGATGGCAATACGCGCGGGCTTTTCGATGGTATAGGACTTGAGATCAACAGGCGGCGCCTCGCTGAAATCAAGGCGAATCTCGAACTTGCTGCCCGGACGCGAGCTGAACTCGATGTCAGTTACCGCCGGTGCTGCCTGCACTGCCACTCCCAACAGCAGCAGCAAGCCGCCCACCGCCCATTGAATTGGCTCTCGCATCAAACTACGCCTTCCATTACTCACGCCCTTGGCCCCCAGATTAAACTTTATTCTCGACATGGCTATCACCATTCTCTACGGCTTAAATGCCGCTTAATTCTATCGTTCGTGGACGTTCGACCCAGCCTTCTTCTGTGCCGTCACTGACGATCTCGACCACGGCGATATAGCTGTCTGTCATTTCCACAACTTTACCGTGATTGCGCCCGAGGAAGTTACCCACCGAGACACGGTGCACGCCACCTTCAGGATCGCGGATCAATGTCCACTCGTCGCCACCGCGCTCCAGCGACCCGACCATCCGCAGCGAATCGAAAGTAAACTGCTCAAGGAATTCCTTGGCCCGGTCATTGTCAGGCTTGATCGTGCTGATCGCCTGCAGTTGCGTAATCTCGCGTACCTCAATGGGCCGGTCGAAAGGACTGCGCAGCGTGGTGGCGCTATAGGCAAATGCCTCGTAGGCCTTAAAGGTCGGAATTGGCGCAATGATGCCACCGGGACGGGCACGTTTTTCAGCCATAAATGCATCAAGATCGGCAAAGCCGCCACCACCACAGGCTGTCAGCATTGGGACGACAGCAGCAAGAACAATCGCAAGGCGCAATACCGTAGTCATCGATCAGGTCCCATCCTTATAGCGATACGTCTTGGCCGTGATGCTCATGCTCAGGTTGTTGGTGTTACCGCCCTTCACACTTATGCCAAAATCATGCAGGGTCACAATGCGCGGCAGACCAGCCATTCCGCTGACAAAGGCACCGAGGTCGTGATAGGAGCCAACAGCCTGAATTGAGATCGGCAGCTCAACATAAAATTCCTTGGCCTGTTCTTTGTTCAGTTTGATACTGCCAATCTCCAGGCCGTTCAACAGGCCTTTATTGGTTATATCCTCCAACAGACCGGGTACCTCGGTATCGCTGGGCAGCTGGCTGACCAGGGCCCCGAAGGATTCCTCCATCTCAACCATCTGTTGTCGATAGGCCTCCAGATTAGCCGCCTGGAAAGCCTTCTTCTCAAAGTCTTTCTTCAGCTCTACTTCCTGCGCCTCAACCTTGGCCAGTTGCAACTGCAGCTCCTCGATATGGTAGTAGTATCCGCCGACGGTCACACCGATCAGGATCAACAAACATAGAATGACCTTGATCGGTCCGGGCCAGTTACCAATGTTATCGAAATCGAGATCATTGATGTCAAATTCACGGAGCGAACGCAGGGTATCTTCCATAGCCATGATCTAGCGAGCCCCCTCTTCTGTCTTCGGCAGCTGGACCTTCACCGTCAGGTTGAAGGAGGTGGCCTGATCACCATAGGCGGTGGCTGCAGTTACGCTGGTTAAATTGGGATTTTCGAGCCAATCCGAAGCATCCAAACGGCGCATCAGGCTGGATACACGGTTATTCGACTCCGCTATACCGGCAATGGATATGGTATTGGCCTTCGAACTCAAATTGGTATAAAAAACGCCATCAGGGACTGTCCTGACGATCTGGTCGAGCACTCGCACGATAATTGGCCGGTTGCCCTGCAACTCCTGAATGACCCGCATCCGGTCAATCAGCTGGTTGCGTTTGCGCTGCAAGTCAGCGATTTCAGCAACCATCTTGTCCAGCACCTTGATATTTTCAGTCAGATAGTTATTACGCGACTTCTGGTATTCGATCTGGCCATTGACGACGCGGTCCGCCAGCAAGACCAGGCCAACCCCCAGCGCCAGCACCAACGCCAACACGGTCAGGAACTCCTTGCGCTGCTCCTGCCTGCGTTCGTCACGCCATGGTAGTAGGTTAATCTGCGCCATCAGTCAAAACTCCTCATGGCCAGCCCACAGGCAATCATCATCGCTGGTGCATCACTACTCAGGGCCACCGCATTCACCCGGGACGAAATCGTCATCTCGGCGAAGGGATTGGCCACTGTGGCAGGGGTTCCCAGCTTCTCCTGCACCAGTTCCGCGAGCCCTTCCATCGAGGACACGCCACCGGCCAGGATAATGTAATCCACATCATTGTATTGGCTGGAAGAGAAAAAGAACTGCAGGGAGCGAGCCACCTGCTGCACGACAGCGTCCTTGAAAGGCTCCAGCACCTCGGGCTCGTAATCGTCAGGCAATCCGCCCTGCTTTTTTGCCAATCCGGCTTCCTCCAGCGGGAGGCCGTAGCGGCGCATAATCTCGTCAGTCAGCTGCTTGCCACCGAACAACTGCTCTCGGGTGTAGATGGTCTGGCCGTTATTCAATACGCTGAGCGTGGTCATGGTGGCGCCGATATCCACTACCGCCACGGTGCTGTCCTGATCCAGGTCCAGTTGGTGTTTTACCAGTGAATAAGCACGCTCCATGGCATAGGCTTCAACATCCATGATCTTGGCCGTCAGGTCGGCGCCCTCAATAGCGTCGACCCGCGAGTCGATGGTTTCGCGGCGGCAGGCAGCTAACAACACCTCCACCTGGTTCTCACGTTCCGGCGAGGGGCCCTGCACCTCGAAGTCGATTGCGACTTCTTCCAGGGGGTAGGGAATATACTGGTCAGCTTCCAGCGTGAGCTGGGTTTCCATATCGTCATCGGCCAGGCCATCGGGCATATCAATGATTTTGGTAATCACCGAGGAGCCGGCCACCGCTGCCGCGACGTTCTTCAACTTGGTGCGGGAGGTCGCCACCACGCTGCGCACGGCATTCGCCACGCCATCGACATCGTTGACGTTCTTCTCGATCACGGCGTCGTGGGGCAGTGAGCTGACTGCATAGCTCTCCACCCGATACCTGTCCCCTGAGTAACTCAACTCCAACAATTTTACTGTCGTTGAACTTATGTCCAGCCCCAGAACCGGTATTGCTTTTCTCTTCCCTAATATACCAAGCAATTTATTTTCCTATATGTATCACTAACTTAGCTTTTTTTTATACACCGATACATTAATATTAAGGTATAACATCGCCTCCATTGCAATCAAAAACCCAAAAAAAGTTATAATTACCAAAGGCCTGCTCCTCACCTGTACTAAAAGTAATACAAGCCACTGTTTTGTAAAGGGATAAATGAAGCTCCTTCGATTTATAATGCGCCTGTCACTACTCGGATTGTTCGGTGGACTGTGGGCTCTGGCTGGCATTTACCTCTATCTGAGCCCCGGTCTGCCCGATGTCGAAACCCTCCGCGACGTGCGTCTGCAAACGCCTATGCGGGTCTACACGCGCGAAGGCGACCTGATCGGCCAATTCGGGGAGCAAAAGCGAACCCCGCTGCAATACAGTGAGATCCCCGAGCAGTTCATCAGCGCGCTACTGGCCGCAGAGGACGATAATTTTTTCCAACACAACGGCATAGATGTTATGGGCCTGGCCAGGGCCGTGTCCGAACTGGTCCTGACCGGGCAGAAGGGTTCGGGCGGCAGCACCCTGACCATGCAGGTCGCCAGGAACTACTTCCTGTCCCTGGAACGGACCTTCATGCGCAAATTCAATGAAATCCTTCTGGCTATTGAGATCGAGCGGGTGCTAGACAAGCAGGAGATATTCAAGCTGTACGTCAACCGGGTGTTCCTGGGCCACCGAGCCTATGGTTTCGAGGCCGCGGCCCAGGTCTATTACGGCAAGGGGATAAGCGAGCTCAACCTCGCACAGCATGCGATGCTGGCCGGCATTCCCAAGGCGCCCTCGCGCAATAACCCGATCAGTGGCCCCGTTGCCGGTGAGCAGCGCCGCAACTGGATCCTGGGCCGTATGCTGAGCCTGGGCTATATCGACCAGAGCCAGTTCGATCTCGCCAATGCGGCACCGATCACCGCGCGCCACCACGGGGCCAAGCTCAGTTTTGCCGCTCACTACGCCGCGGAAATGGCCCGCCAGGAAATGCTTAACCGCTATGGCATGGCCGCTTATAACGATGGCTACCACGTTTACACCACGATCAGCAGTGAACTCCAGCAGCTGGCCCAGAGGTCCGTGATCGAGGGTCTGCTGACCTACGATAGTCGCCATGGGTTTCGGGGGCCGGAGCGTCAGCTACCCCTCGCAGACCCCGAGAGCGAAGCACTGCCAGTGGAGTTATGGCGGGAAGCATTGGCGGAGATGCCGGTTATCGCCGGGCTCACCCCGGCTATCGTCTCGGCGATTGCCGACGACAAGATCGACTTTATGCTGGTCGACGGCAGTATTCACGAACTGTGGTGGGATAACGGGCTGAAACAGGCAAGCCGCTACCTCACCGAGAACTCCCGCGGCCGCAGACCAGGCGCTCCGGAAGACGTGGTCACTGTCGGGGATATGGTCCGGGTTGTGCAGCGTGAGGACGGCGCCTGGCACTTGTCGCAGGTACCGGCGGCACAGGCAGCCCTGGTCTCCCTGAACCCAGACGACGGCGCCATCAATGCCATCGTTGGCGGCATGGGGTTCGAATTGAGCAAATTCAACCGTGCCACCCAGGCCCAGAGACAGCCCGGCTCCAACTTCAAGCCATTCCTTTACAGTGCCGCACTGCACCACGGATTTACCGCCGCCAGCATCATTAACGATGCTCCCGTGGTGATGGAGGACACCTCACTTGAAGACATCTGGCGCCCGGAGAACGACGGGGGCAAGTTCCATGGCCCAACCCGGCTCCGCTGGGCACTGACCAAATCCCGCAACCTGGTATCGATCCGCCTGCTGCAGCAGTTGGGCATACCCAACCTGATCAGCTATGCCGAACGCTTTGGCTTCAATACGGCCGAATTTGCCCCCGACCTGTCGCTGGCACTGGGCACCCACGCAATGAGCCCGCTGGAGGTGGCGGCCGGCTATGCTGTGCTGGCCAATGGCGGCTACGCGATCAAACCTTACCTGATCAAACGTATCGATGACATCGATGGCGACACCGTTTACGAGGCCAGACCTGACACCGTGTGCCGCGACTGCGACCCGCTGGCACCCGTTGTGGAGACAGAGTTGAGCATGGAGGAAATTCTGGCCAAATCCGACGAGAGCGAATCCGACCTACCCAGAGCCCAGCGGGTCATGGACGAAAGGGTGAACTTTATTATCGATAGCATTCTGCGGGATGTGATCACCCGCGGCACTGGGCGTCGTGCGCTGGTTCTTGAAAGGGGCGACCTGGCGGGCAAGACAGGTACCACCAACGGGCCTATGGACGCATGGTTTTCCGGTTACAACCGGGACGTCGTAACAACCACCTGGGTCGGCTTCGATAACTATACGCCCCTGGGTAAGAAGGAGTTCGGCGGCACTGCAGCATTGCCAATCTGGATCGACTTCATGCGCGCAGCGCTGCAGGACAGCCCGGAGCAGGAGCGAAAACTCCCGCCGGGTATCGTGCACGTGAAAATTGATCCTGATACGGGGCTATTGGCGGCACCGGGGCAACGCAATGCCATCTTCGAGTATTTCCGGGAGGAGCATGTTCCCAAGCAGGGCGGTGATGATAACCAATCGGGCACCGTCACCAACGGCACCGACGATCTGGTCAGGGATATTTTCTAGGAGCTGTCTCGCGCGTCAGGCGGCGGGGGCATAGTCCCTGGGGAGTTCTATCCGGGCAACCCCGCTATCGATAGCCGCCTGCGCCACCGCTGGCGCCAGGCGCGTGAGTAGCCGCGGGTCCATGGGCTTGGGAATGATGTACTCCGGGCCGAAGGTCAGTGACTCAACACCACAGGCAACCAACACCTCTGCCGGCACAGGCTCCTTGGCCAGCCCACTGAGGGCCTTCACCGCTGCAACTTTCATCGCTTCATTTATGGTGCTCGCACGAACATCAAGAGCGCCACGGAAGATGAATGGAAAGCCCAGCACATTGTTAACCTGATTGGCGTAATCCGAGCGGCCGGTGGCGATAATGACATCATCACGGGTCGCTCGGGCCAGTTCGGGGCTGATTTCCGGGTCAGGGTTGGAACAGGCAAAAACAATAGGCCGATCAGCCATGGTCAATAGCATCTCGGCACTGAGCAGGTTGGCGCCGGAAAGCCCGACGAATACGTCGGCGCCCTTCACCGCATCACTCAGGCTGCGCTTGTCGGTATGGTTAGCAAACTCTTCCTTATACGCATTCACGCCTTCGCGGCCCGTGTAGATCACACCACGGCGATCCAGCATATAGATATTCTCTCGCCGGGCACCGAGTTGAACCAGCAGTCGCATACAGGCGATGGCGGCAGCACCGGCGCCAAGACAGGTAATTACTGCGTCCTCTATCGACTTGCCCTGTATCTCCAGGGCGCTGAGCATGCCCGCCGCCGTAACGATAGCGGTACCGTGTTGGTCGTCGTGGAAAATAGGGATTTGACAGCGTTCTGACAGGGCGGCCTCAATTTCGAAACACTCCGGCGCCTTGATATCTTCCAGGTTAATGCCGCCGAAGGTATCGGCGATACGTGCGACTGTGTCGATAAATTCGCCGGCATCTTCGGTATCGACCTCGATATCAATGGAGTTGATCCCGGCGAAGCGCTTGAACAGCAGTGCCTTGCCCTCCATGACCGGCTTACTGGCCAGCGGACCAAGATTACCCAACCCCAATACCGCGGTACCATTGCTGATCACCGCAACGAGGTTGCCCTTACCGGTATAGCGATAGGCCGCAGCCGGATCGGCGGCGATTTCACGACAGGGCTCGGCCACACCGGGGCTGTAAGCCAGAGCCAGATCGTACTGGGTTTCGGCGGGCTTGCTCAGTTCCATGGAGATTTTCCCGGGAACCGGTTCCGCGTGATAGGCCAGGGCAGCGTCTTTCAAATCAGAGGCCATATTGTTTCTCTGTGCTGTTTCAAGCAGCGTGGGATGTTAAAAAGGGCGTAGAGGATATAGAAAACGCCAGGGTGTAACAAGGTGACGTATGCACACTGCGAAAGCAGTCGCCATACAGCTGGAAAATGGTAAAAAAAAGCGCTGGCCCCCCAGGGAACCAGCGCTTTTTTCGAGCTGGACAGTGTCCTGCTAGCTTTCTTCCTGTCGCTTGGCACCGCGGTTGCCAAAACGCTTGTTAAAGCGGTCAACACGACCACCACTATCGAGGATCTTCTGCTTGCCGGTAAAGAACGGGTGACAGTTTGAACACACGTCAATGTGGAAGTCCTCGCCCAGCGTTGAGCGAGTCTTTATCTGGTTACCACAGCTGCACGTCGCTGTAACGTCGTCGTACTTCGGGTGGATATCTGCTTGCATTGCCTGTACTCCTTGCTGATGGCGCCGCCACCCAATCTCATGTTGGGCACCGCACCTGATACGGGAGATGACCCGGCCAACGACGACCCGGTCAAAAAATAGGCGGGCATCTTACCAGACGAAGCGCCATACGCAAGTCCTTAATGTCTTTTGCTACAATGCGCACTCACCGTTAATTTGCTACTAACCAAGGGGCGTAATGTCCATCCTTCGCCTCGCGATACCCACTCCCCTAAGGCAACTGTTCGATTACCTGCCCCCGGCCGGAGTCAATGCCTCTAGCTTGCAAGCGGGTACTCGATTACTGGTTCCCTTTGGCCCACGACAGTTAACCGGCTACCTGGTCGAAGTGGCACCACACAGTGACCAGGACAGTCTCCGCCTGAGGCGGGCTATCGCCGTATTGGACGAGCGTAGCCTGCTCAACGGCCGGATCATAGCCCTATGTGACTGGGCCGCCCGCTATTACCACCATCCCCCCGGAGATGTGCTTGCAGCGGCCTTCCCACCCCGGCTGCGGCAGGGCAAGGCTCAGCAGGCTATCGGCATCCGCGGCTGGCAACTGAGCAATCGCGGTAAAGGCTTGCCCGACGGCGCGCTGCCCCGGGCGCCGAAGCAGGCCGCCGCGCTTGCCCTGTTGCAGGATCAAGCGCAAGCGAGTCAGGAATCCTTGTCCGCCGCCGGCATATCGACCGCGGTGTTACGCACACTGCGCGACAAGGACCTGATCGAAGAGGTCAGCCTGCAACCCCCGAACAGGCGGCCTGCCGCCAGGGCGGGCCTGACATTGAATGAAGAACAGGCCGAAGCGCTGTCGGGACTGCAGGCCGCTCTGGGCAGTTTCAGTTGCCATCTGTTGGAGGGGGTAACCGGATCGGGCAAAACCGAGGTCTACCTGCAACTCATCGCGCAGTGCCTGGCCACGGGGCAGCAGGCGATGGTGTTGATTCCCGAGATCGGCCTGACTCCCCAGACCTTGGGACGATTTGAACAGCGATTCGATGCCACTATCGCCGTGTTTCATTCGGGGCTCACCGAGCTGGAGCGCTATCAGGCCTGGGAGGCCGCCCGGGATGGCCGGGCCGATATCATTATCGGTACCCGCTCGGCAATTTTCACCCCGCTGCGCAACCCTGGCGTCATCATCGTCGACGAGGAGCACGACGCCTCCTACAAGCAGCAGGACGGGTTTCGCTACTCGGCCCGCGACGTTGCAGTAAAACGGGCGCAACTGGAGGGTTGCCCCGTGCTACTGGGCAGCGCCACCCCGTCACTGGAGTCTCTGTATAACGCCCTCCAGGGGCGTTACCAACATCCGCAACTGTCTGCGCGAGCCGGCAAAGGCAGCCTACCATCAATACGCAGCGAAGATGTGCGCGGCCAGCAACTGCATGCCGGGCTATCACCAACTCTTATCGAAGCCGCAACACAGGCCCTGGCCAGGCGCGAGCAGGTTCTGCTGTTTCTCAACCGTCGTGGTTATGCCGCCAGCCTGCTGTGCCATGACTGCGGCTGGCTCGCGGAATGCAGCGCCTGCGATGCACGTCTCACGGTCCATCGCCGGCAACGACAATTGCGCTGCCATCACTGCAATGCACGCCGTCAACTGCCGGAACAATGCCCGGTCTGTCGCAGCAATCGGCTACTGACCCAGGGACTGGGCACCGAGCAAACCGAAGAGGCCCTGCGTACGCAATTCCCTGATATAGCCATCCACCGTGTGGACAGTGACAGCATTCAGGGTCGCGACGCCATGGCGGAGCTGGTGGCGAAGATAAACAATGCCGAGCCCTGCATTTTGCTGGGGACCCAGATGCTGACCAAGGGTCACCACTTCCCCAACGTCAGCCTCATCGGCATCATCGACGCTGACGCACTGCTGTTCAGCGCCGATTTTCGTGGCGAGGAGCGCATGGCCCAACTCCTGACCCAGGTGGCGGGACGGGCCGGGCGCGCAGACACCCGCGGCACTGTCATTATGCAGACCCACTACCCCGATCACCCGGCGGTGCTGGCCATGATGAATGAGCCCTTCGCCGCCCAGGCCCGGGGCATGCTGGCCCTGCGCAAGCAATCCGGTATGCCTCCCTTTGGACAACTGCTGATGCTGCGCACAGACTGCTCTGACCGGGCCGAGGGCGAGCGCTTTTTACAGCAGCTGCGCCGGGCCACCGAGAGCGATCTGCCGCAGGGTTGTCAGATGGTCGGCCCCCTGCCTTCGGCAATGCCGAGGCGGGCCGGTAAATTTCGCAGTCAGTTAATGGTCAGCGGCAACAGCCGAAGGGCAATACAACAGTGCGCCAGTGCGCTGGTCAGGCAAGCCGAAAGCGTCAGGGCGAGTGCGGGCCTGAAGTGGAGTATCGATATCGATCCGCTGGAGATAATGTAAACCGGTCGCAACTGGCCATCTGACACGGTTACAGGGATAATAGCCGCGGCTCGGACGGCCAACCACTGATCAAACCAGGTAAGCTCCCCCAGATGAAGCAAGAACTCACTCAGCTGATCCAACAAGCACTGGATTCGCTGATCGCCCAGGGCCTGTTGCCGGAAGACTCCGCAGCGATAATCCAGATCGATCGTACGCGAGATAAAAGTCACGGCGATCTGGCCAGTAATATCGCCCTGACGCTGGCCAAATCTGCCCGCAAGAACCCTCGGGAGCTGGCCGAGATGATCTGCGCGGCACTGCCGGCAGTGCCATTTCTTACCAAAGCCGAGGTGGCGGGACCAGGCTTCATCAATTTCACCCTGTCGCAGAACAGCAGCCAGGCTGTGATCGCCAGGGTACTGGAACAGGGCACCAACTTCGGCAAATCGGCAACAGGCGCCGGTCGCAAGGTGCAGGTAGAGTTCGTGTCAGCAAACCCAACGGGGCCCTTACACGTCGGCCATGGCCGGGGAGCCGCGGTGGGCGACAGTATCTGCCGACTGCTCGCTGCCACTGGCTGGGATGTCGCCAGCGAGTTCTACTACAACGATGCCGGGCAACAGATCAACAATCTGGCACTGTCAGTGCAGGCACGGTGCCGCGGCCTGGGGCCCGACGACGACAGCTGGCCCGAAGACGGCTACCGTGGCGACTATATCAACGAGGTGGCGCAGGCCTACCTCAGGGGCGATAAGGTCGACGCCGAGGACCAACATGTCGTTGCCGCCGGCGACCCCGAGGACTCAGAAGCAATCCGTCGCTTCAGTGTTGCTTACCTGCGCCGCGAGCAGGACCTGGACCTCAAGGCGTTTGCCGTGCACTTCGACAACTATTTCCTGGAATCCGACCTCTACAAGCACGGCGAGGTGGAAAGGACCGTACAGCGACTGATTGAGAATGGCCATACTTACGAGGAAGGCGGCGCCCTCTGGCTGCGAACTACCGATTTTGGTGATGACAAAGATCGGGTGATGCGTAAATCAGATGGCGGTTTCACTTATTTTCTGCCCGACGTTGCCTATCACAAGAACAAGTGGAACCGGGGTTTCGAGCGCGTGATTAATGAGCAGGGCGCCGACCATCACAGCACCGTGACCCGCGTGCGCGCGGGGCTTCAGGCATTGGACGAGGGGATACCCGAGGGCTGGCCGGACTATGTCCTGCATCAGATGGTCACCGTCATGCGTGAAGGGCAAGAGGTGAAATTGTCCAAGCGGGCCGGCAGTTATGTCACCCTGAGGGACCTGATCGACGAAGTAGGCTGCGATGCCACCCGTTATTTCCTGGTGGCACGGGGGCCGAGCTCACAATTAACCTTCGATATCGACCTTGCCCTGTCCCAGAGCAACGACAATCCGGTCTACTACATCCAATACGCCCACGCTCGGGTATGCAGCGTCCTGCGCAAACTGGCGGAACACGGCTGGCAGTGGCGACCCGCAAATGCGCTGACCCATCTGGACCAGCTGGTCGAAGAGCATGAAAAAGCACTGCTGCGCCGTTTGGACCAGTACCCCGAAATCGTGGCCACCGCCGCTGCCCAGAATGAACCTCATTCCGTTGCCAATTACCTGCGCGAACTGGCCGGCGAATTTCACACCTACTACAACGCCCACAAGATGCTGGTAGACGACCAGCCACTGCGCGACGCCCGCCTGGCGCTTAGCGCAGCGGTGCGCCAGGTTATCGCCAACGGCCTGGACCTGCTGGGTGTATCTGCACCCGAGTCGATGTAGCCATGGCCAGGGACTACGCCAAGCAACGTAAAGCCTCCCTGGCGAAACCCGCCGGGAAGAAAGCACCCGCGCGCAAAAAGGCCACGCCAGCAGCGACGCATCACAGTAGCCCGTGGCGCTGGTACGGGGCCGGGCTGGCAAGCGGGCTGTTTCTCAGTTTCCTGCTCTACATGGCCACCCTGCCCGCAGAGCCAGGAACCGAGCCAGCAGTCGTCGCCAGCGAGACAGCAACAGCCAGCAAGCCAAAGCCCCGCTTTGACTTCTACACCTTGTTACCAGAGCAGAAAATGGAAGTGGACGTTGATCCCGCCGAGGTTATGCAAACCCGCACCAGCGCCAACACTGAGGCCTACCTGCTGCAGGCAGGCTCTTTCCGCCAACGCGAAGACGCCGATCGCCGAAGGGCTGAATTACTGCTGCTGGGACTGGAGCCCAAGGTGGAGGAAACCAACGGCGACAATGGCCAGTGGTTCAGGGTTTACGTTGGGCCGTTTGCCAACCGCTCTGCCATGGCCAAGGCCCGCAGCCTGACCGCCGCCCAAAATATAGATACCCTTTTGCTGAAACGCGGCACCCCCTGACCACAGGGGCTTGAAAATCAGCCCTGGCACCGCCATATCTGTCCGACTACTCCGGAGAAACACAGTGGAACAATTCAGAGGCACCACCATCCTGTCCGTGCGCAGGGGCAACACCGTAGTCATTGGCGGAGATGGCCAGGTATCCATGGGCAATACCGTGATGAAAGGCAACGCTCGCAAGGTGCGGCGCCTCTATAAAGACCAGGTACTGGCCGGTTTTGCCGGCGGTACCGCCGATGCATTCACCCTGTTCGAGCTGTTCGAGGCCCAGTTGGATAAGCATCAGGGACACCTGGTGAGAGCTGCGGTGGAGCTGGCCAAGGCCTGGCGTACCGAGCGCGCGCTGCGCCAGCTGGAAGCGCTGCTGGCCGTGGCCGACAAGGATACCTCCCTGGTTATCTCAGGGAACGGCGACGTCATCGAGCCTGAAGACAACCTCATTGCCATAGGCTCGGGCGGCTCCTTTGCCCAGGCCGCCGCCAGGGCGCTGATCGACAATACTGACCTGGGCGCCCGGGAGATCGTGGAGCGGGGCCTGTCGATCGCTGGAGATATCTGCATTTACACCAACCACAACCAAACTATCGAACAACTGGATTTCTGAATGTCCAATATGACCCCCCGCGAGATCGTTCACGAGCTCGACAAACACATCATCGGCCAGGAAGACGCCAAGCGCGCAGTGGCCATTGCCCTGCGTAACCGCTGGCGGCGGATGCAGCTGCCGGAAGCCCTGCGCAGTGAAATCACCCCGAAGAACATCCTGATGATTGGCCCCACCGGCGTTGGTAAAACCGAGATCGCCCGCCGCCTGGCCAGGCTCGCCAACGCTCCTTTCGTGAAGGTCGAAGCCACCAAATTTACCGAGGTGGGCTATGTGGGACGCGATGTGGAGTCGATCGTCCGCGACCTTGCAGATATGGCGGTGAAGCTTTATCGAGAACAGGAAATGGTGCGGGTGCGGTCGCTGGCCGAGGAAGCTGCCGAGGAGCGCGTCCTGGACGTTCTCCTACCACCCGCTCGCGACACCCAGACTGACGGTAATTCCAGCACTCGCCAGTTGTTGCGCAAGAAGCTGCGCGAAGGCGATCTCGATGACAAGGAGATCGAGGTAGAACTAAGCAGCAGACCAGCCGGCGTGGAGATCATGGCGCCTCCGGGCATGGAGGAAATGACCAGTCAGCTTCAGGGCATGTTTTCCAACATGTCACGCCAGCAGACCAAAACCAGCAAAATGACAGTGAAAGCGGCTTTCGAGGCGCTGTGCGACGAGGAAGCCTCGAAGATGGTGAACGAGGAAGAGCTCAAGCAGAAGGCGATCAACGCCGCGGAGCAGAACGGTATCGTGTTCATCGACGAATTGGACAAGGTCGCCAAGCGCAGCGAGGGCGCCGGCGCCGATGTGTCGCGAGAGGGTGTTCAGCGCGACCTGCTGCCCCTGATCGAGGGCTCAACGGTCAGCACCAAGCACGGCATGATCAAGACCGATCATATCCTTTTCATTGCCTCAGGCGCCTTCCACCTGGCCAAGCCCTCTGACCTGATTCCCGAGTTACAGGGTCGCCTGCCGATCCGGGTCGAGCTCAATGCCCTTAGTCCGGAAGACTTTGAACGTATCCTCACCGAACCCGACGCATCGCTGACTGAGCAATACCAGGCGCTGTTGGCCACCGAGGGGCTGGATATCAGCTTTACCGAGGATGGCTTGCGGCGCATCGCCGAGACAGCCTGGCAGGTCAACGAAAGCACGGAAAATATCGGCGCCCGTCGTCTGCATACGGTCATGGAACGCTTGCTCGAGCACCTGTCTTTCAGTGCCGCTGATACGGGCCTGGAGGGCGAGGCAATCAAGATTGATGCCGACTATGTCGACCAGCAGTTGGCCGAGCTGAGTGCCGACGAAGACCTGTCACGATTCATTCTCTAGGACACCGGCATGACTGATTCCGACCAGCGCCCCACCGGCATTAACCTGCACAGTCGTTCCAGGCAGCTGGCGCTCGAGTACGGGAGCGGCGAATCCTACTCACTGAGCTGTGAGTACCTGCGGGTTTATTCACCCTCCGCCGAGGTCCGCGGCCATGGACCCGGCCAGGAAGTGCTGCAAACAGGCAAGGCCAAGGTCAACATAAAATCGATCAAACCCGTCGGGCACTACGCCCTGCAACTGGTTTTCGATGATGGCCACGATACCGGTCTTTACTCATGGTCTTACCTGTATGAGCTATGCATCAATCAGGAGGCGTGGTGGCAAAGCTATCTCGACAAGCTGGCCGCTGCCGGGGAAACCAGAGACCCGGATGTACAGGTCATCCAGTTCGATCCCTGAGAATCCGCCCGCCTGACCAAAGCTGGCTCATCGCGTTACAATACGCTCGCATCAACCAAGGCGGAGTCGCCATGAGCAGCGAAAAAGACACCACCCATTTCGGTTACCGGGAGGTCGACAAAGAGGCCAAAGCCGGACTGGTGGCAGAGGTTTTTGACTCAGTGGCGGCGCGCTACGACGTCATGAATGACCTGATGTCGGCAGGTATACACCGTCTGTGGAAGCGTTTCACTATCGAGTTGAGCGGTGTCCGCAAAGGCAATGCGGTACTGGATATCGCCGGTGGTACCGGCGATCTCGCTGCCCGTTTTGCGGAAATCGTTGGCCCTGAGGGCCGGGTGGTACTCGCTGATATCAACGGCGCCATGCTTGAGGTTGGTCGCGACAAACTGCTGGATACCGGCAGGCAGGGCAACATCGAGTTCGTGCAGGCGGATGCCCAGGATCTGCCATTTCCCGACGATAGCTTCGACTGCGTGACCATCGCCTTCGGCCTGCGCAATGTTACCGATAAGGACAAGGCGCTGCGCTCCATGCTGCGGGTCCTGAAACCGGGTGGCCGACTGCTGGTGCTGGAGTTTTCCAAGCCGGCAAACCCACTGCTAAACCGTGCCTATGACACCTACTCCTTCAGGGTGCTGCCATTCATGGGCAAACTGGTCGCCAATGACAGTGAGAGTTACCAGTACCTGGCAGAATCCATACGCATGCATCCAGATCAGGAGACCCTGAAGGACATGATGGAAGACGCTGGATTCAGCCGCTGCGAATACCACGATATGACCGGCGGCATCGTCGCCCTGCACAAGGGCATCAAGGCCTGAAATGACCGAAGGCATCAACCCCACCTTGCACACCGCTGGCCTGGCGACCCTGGAAGGCCTGATAAATCGAGCGTTGACGCTGGCACCGCGGGCCAGTGCGGAGCTCGCCGAGCTGGAAGACTGCGTGTTTGCCCTGGAATGCACCTCTCCGGTACTGGACATCTACCTGCAACCGGGGCGGGGAAAAGTTCGCCTGATGGGAATTTACGACGGGCCCGTCACTACCCGCGTCAGGGGCGCGGCAGCCGATTTCACCGAACTGGCTGCCTCTGATGACCCCGCCGCCAGCCTGATCAATGGCGCGCTCGAGCTGGAAGGCGATAGTGCACCGCTGCTGGAGCTGCAACAGATCCTCGGGACGCTCGACATCGATTGGGAAGCACCCTTGGTTGATACGCTGGGAGATGTCGTCGGCCACCAACTCGCCGAAGTACTGCGTGCGGGCTTCAGTTGGGGGCGTGAAACCCGAGGCAGCCTGGAGCGACAGCTGGAGGAGTTCATCCACGAGGAAGCCAGGCTCAGTCCGCCGCGGCTGGAACTCGAGGATTTCTATGGTGACGTACAGGAGCTGTCGCTGCGAGTTGAACGCCTGGAATCGCGCAGCCGGCGGCTGCGCCAGAAAATAGCTCAACTGAAGGCCTGACCCAGACATGTCACGCCTGGCACGACTGGCCACTATCATTCGTATCATCGGCCACTATCGGCTCGACGAGCTGGTCGACAGCGAGCGTCTGCCGGCGCTGCCCCGGTATGCACTGAAACTGTCTCCCTGGCGACTCGCCAGGGCCCCACAGCTGAATCGTGGCGAGCGCATACGCTGCGCTCTCGAGGAGCTGGGCCCGGTTTTTATCAAGTTTGGCCAGATGCTCTCAACCCGCCGGGACTTGCTACCAGAGGATATCGCCGACGAACTGGCCAGGCTGCAGGATGAGGTGCCCCCCTTCCCGCAGGAGCAATCCGTAGCCATCATTGAAGCCGCCCTGGGCAAGCCGGTGGAGGAGCTATACACAAGTTTCGAGCGCACCCCAATGGCCTCCGCCTCGGTCGCCCAGGTTCATGCAGCCACCCTGCCCGGCGGCAAGCAGGTAGTCGTAAAGGTGGTACGCCCGGACATAGAGCCGGTCATACGCCAGGATATCGCCCTGATGATGACCCTGGCACGGCTGGTGCGAAATTACTTCCCCGACGGCCGTCGTCTGCGTCCCGTGGAGGTCGTCAGCGACTACGAACTGACTATTCTCGACGAACTGGACCTGGCCAGGGAGGCTGCCAACGCCTCCCAGTTGCGCCGTAATTTCGACAACAGCAACCTGGTGTATGTGCCGGAGGTCTACTGGGAGTACACCCGCCGCAGCGTATTCACCATGGAACGGATCAGCGGCATCCCGGTCACCGACATGGACACCCTGCGGGCAAGGGGTGTCGACCTGAAGTTACTGGGCGAGCGCGGTGTGGAGATTTTTTTCACCCAGGTTTTTCGCGACAGCTTCTTTCATGCCGACATGCACCCGGGCAATATCTTCGTCGACGCTACCGATCCGGCGGACCCCTCCTACATCGCCGTGGACTGCGCCATCATTGGCAGCCTGAGCG
>CALJFL010000015.1 GCA_938074135.1 uncultured Halieaceae bacterium
GTCGTCGCCCCCAGTAACGCCTATGACGCCAAGGGGCTTTTGGCCCAGGCCATTCGCGACGATGACCCGGTCGTGTTCTGCGAACACAAGGCCATCTACACAGAAGAGTGCGAGGTTCCCGACGAGTCCTACACCATTCCCGTTGGTAAGGCGCGCACGGTCTGGGAGGGTACGGACGTTACGGTCGTCGCATTTTCACGCATGGTGTTATTGGCCGAGAAGGCGGCAGCCGCACTGGCCAGTGAAGGTATATCCGTGGAGGTTATCGATCCGCGAACGCTGTCACCGCTGGATGATGATGCCATCCTGGCAAGCATTCAAAAGACCGGTCGGGTGGTGGTGGTTGATGAAGCCAATCCCTACTGCAGCATGGCGTCAGAGGTGTCCAGTATCGTCGTTGATAAGGGTTTTGATTACCTCGATGCACCGATAAAGAAAGTCACTGCTCCCCATACACCGGTGCCCGCCAGTCCCGTGCTGGAGATTGAGTATGTGCCGTCAGTGGCTGATATCGAAGTCGCTATACGCGAGGTCGCCGCATACTGATGAACCCAGTCAGACGAGTAGAGTTGTTTTTGTCCGGCGGCCGCTACAGCCGCTATCAAGCGGTCTCGGATGCATTGAGGCTTCTGGCCGTTGTTTGCCTGGCGGCGAGTTGGTTGCCCGCTCACGCAGAAGGCGATCCTGGCCGCGCTGTCTACGAGAAGCATTGTATGCAGTGCCATGAAGGCAACGTGCCTCGTGCCCCGCACAACATTCTGTTTCGGATGTCGCAGCCGGAAGACATTCTGCTAGCCCTCAACGAGGGCGTCATGAAGCAGCAGGCGGCGGCATTGACCAAGGAACAACGTGTGCAGGTGGCCAGTTACCTCACCGGCTCAGATGACACAGCAGTCCTCGATCGCTCTATGCCGATGTGCGATGCGCCATTGAGCGAGCCTGATAGCGGCGCGACTTCCTTGGCTGCCTGGGGGTTCGATAATCGCAACCATCGCTTTGTCGATGGGGACACAGCCGGTATTGATCTTGACAACGTTGCCGGTTTACAGCTCAAGTGGGCATTCGATTTTCCCGGCGCTACCCGGACCCGGTCTCAACCAACAATTTATGATGACGTGATCTACGTCGGTTCGCAGCATGGGATCATCTACGCGATTGACCTTGATACAGGCTGCGTGCACTGGAGTTTTGAGGCGGACGCCGAGGTCCGTTCGGCCATCAGTATTGCAGCGCCTGCCGAAGACAAGCCGCTCACTCTCTATTTCGGTGATGTGGCCGGTAATATCTATTCGATTGGCGGCAAGGACGGCGCCTTGCGCTGGCGAACACACCTGAATGACCACCCTAATGCCACCATAACCGGCTCACCGCGCCTCTACGATGGGCGGTTATTTGTACCGATGTCATCGCGGGAGTGGGCCACTGCTGCCGATCCCAATTACGCCTGCTGTACTTTCCGTGGTGGTATCGCGGCCTTTGATACTGCTGATGGAAAGCTACTGTGGAAGAGCTATTCAATTCCGGAAGAGCCCGTTGACACCGGTAAACGTAATCCGCTGGACGTGCCTATCGTTGGCCCTTCGGGCGCCCCTATCTGGAATTCCCCCACAGTTGATGAGCGCCGAGGTCTGCTCTACGTGGGCACGGGTGAATCCTACACTTCGCCCGCCCATGGCAATAGCGACGCGGTGCTGGCCTTTGAAATCGATACCGGCAAACTGGTCTGGAGCAAACAGTTAACGGCTCATGATGCCTGGAATATGAGTTGTTTTATTGGGTCTAGCTATAACTGCCCGGAAGAGAACGGACCGGATATGGATATCGGCGCACCGCCAGTGTTGATTTCCCTGGACTCAGGGAAAGACATACTCGTAGTGGGCCAGAAAAACGGCTTTGTTTACGGCATGGATCCGGACGCCAAGGGTGCCATTATCTGGGAGCGTAAAGTTGGCCTCGGGGGCTACGCCGGTGGTATCCACTGGGGCCTGGCCACCGATGGCACGACCGTTTACGCGCCCAATGCCGATACCGACTTTATCGGCAGGTATGACGCCGAACGTTTCCCGGGTGTGTTCGCCCTGGACGCGGCCACTGGCAAGCAACTGTGGTATACCCGGGCCGAAGAGGATTGTCGGGAAGAGGAAAAGCCTGCCTGTGATGCCGGCGTTTCCGCCGCTGCTACGGCCGTTCCCGGACTCGTGTTTGCCGGCGGTTTTGACGGCCAGTTACGGGCTTACGACAGTGCCAGCGGCAAAGTGCTGTGGACCTACCAGACCAACCGTAAATTCACCTCGCTCGCCGGGCGCGAGGCGAGTGGTGGGTCGATAGAATCTGATGGACCGGTTGTCTACCGGGGCAACGTGCTGGTCAACTCCGGCTATCTGTTCGGTTCCCGTGTTCCAGGTAATGTACTTTTGAACTTTGCCCTCCCTGAGAGTGCCGTAAAGGAGGGTCAGTAATGTCCAAGCTAATAGCGATTACGATTCCGAAGTGGGGAATCGAAATGGAGCGCGGTACGATTTCAGAATGGCGGGTGACCACGGGTACCGCGGTCACCAAAGGCGATGAGTTGGTAGATATCGAGACCGACAAGATCGTCAACAGCTTCGACGCTACCCACGACGGTGTGCTTGTGCGCATTATCGCGCAGGAGGGCGAGGAATTATCAGTCGGTACCTTGATTGGCGTTATGGCCAGTGAAGCGGTAGCCGATGAAGAGATTGATGCATTTATTGCGGCGCATGCTGGCGGTGGTGAAGCCACCCCTGCGGTGGCAGCGACCGATGCTGGCAGTACACCGGCGCTTGTAACCGGCTCAGAATCCGGCGAAATAAGGGTGTCTCCCGCTCTCAGGCGCAAGGCCCAGCGCCTGGGCATCGACCTGCAAACGGTCACTGGCTCAGGTTTTGGCGGCCGTATATTACGTGATGACATAGAAGCGGCTCGCGAATCAGGGCAGGGCACGCCACTGCGGCAGTTACGCGGTGCTCAAAAAACCATTGCCGAGCG
>CALJFL010000016.1 GCA_938074135.1 uncultured Halieaceae bacterium
ATGGCAGCACACGCCACTGGCATGGCCGAGGGCGACAAAAGGTAACTCAGCGTTGGTCTCTAGTACTTTGGTACAGGTCGGCCGGGAATGGCCAGAAGTGTGACTCAGTTCACAGTTGCGTAGGTGGGGATATTATTCATAGCCAGCGCCAACTGTACTCGGTCGCGCACGGCCAGCTTTTCGAAGATGGCCGACAGGTGGGCCTTTACCGTGCGCTCGGTGATTTCCAGGGTCGCAGCAATCTCCCGATTGGTCGCCCCTTTGGCCACCTGCTCAGCCACCATAAGCTCCCTGGAGGTCAGGGCGTTGAGCTCTGTCTCCACTTGCGTCGGGGCCGGCACCACACGGGTGGTAAGGGCCAGAAAACGCTGCAGCAACTCCGGCAACATCCACACACCCCCGTGTTCCACCACCAGGGCAATTTCACGCAACTGCTCCGGGGCCGCCTTTACGTGGCAGTACCCCACGGCACCGGCGGTCAAAGCCTGAAACGCATCGGCCTCATTGGGAACGGCGGCCATCACCACCACCGGCCAGCCAAAGCTCACCGCTTCCTGCAGGTCTTTGGCAACGTCAGCTGGCTCAAGGTTACGGGTATCCAGCCACAGCACACCGCGGGGGGCGGCCGTTGCCTCGGGCACATCAGCAACCGCAACCACGGCAATCGCCCTGGGAAACGCTTTGTTCCAGCGTTCCAGTAATTGGCCATTGGCGGTAACAAACAGCTGTTCCATCAGCGCTCCGTAAGGGCGTATTGCTTGGCCCGCAGTACGGGCTTCATCAGGTAGGCGAGGATACTCTTCTTACCGGTAAGGATGTCAACCTCTACGGTCATGCCGGGGATGATTGGCTTGTCTTCTCCAAGGTTTGGTTCTTTGGTGCGCACATTCACCTCGTAAAAGGGATTGCCCTCCTCGTCCATCACCGTGTCAGCACCAATGTGCTCTACGGTTCCATCCAGCCCACCGTAAACCACGAAGTCGTAGGCGGTGAATTTCACCAGGGCTTTCTGGCCCGGTATCAAAAAGGCGATATCCTTGGGCCTAATGCGCACTTCCAGCAACAGGGTGTCGTCCAGCGGCACGACCTCGATGATTTCCTTGCCGGGCAGCACCACACCGCCAATCGTATTGTAATAAAGCTGTTTGACGGTGCCGTTAACAGGCGAGCGTACATTGGTCTGCTTGACCCGGTCAGACAGGCCCGTACCGGCCTCTTCCAGCGCGTTCATCCGCGTGAGCGTATCAGTGAGCTCCTGGCGCACCTCGTTGACGAACTGCAGCTCTACTTCCTCGATCTTGCGCTCCGCTTCCACAATCGACGACTTGATACGCTGCAGCTGGGCCGCGGCCTGCTGACGCTCGCCGCTGAGCTCATTGACCTGCCGCTCCAGCCGCAAAATTTCCACTTCCGAGACAGCCCCGGAGGCCACCATGGGCCGGGTTTTGTTCAGTTCCTGCTGGGTTAACTGCAGCGAGCGCGCCATCTGCCGCTCCCGGGCGGTGATCTCGGTCAGCTCTTCCTGCCGCTGCAGCAACTGTTGCTCGGCAATCTGCACCTCCAGGCTCAGTTCCTCCTGGCTCGACCGGTAGATCGCCAGCTCCTGGGCGACGATGCGAGGCACTTTCTCGGTCAGCTCCGGGTCGGGCACAAACTCGGTTTTGTCCACCACCGCACGCAAGCGGGCGGCCTTCACCGACAGCGCCTGAAACTCGGCCCGGTTCTCGCGGAAGGTCGACTCGGAGCGGGTCTGGTCGAGGCGCAGCATCAGCTGGCCCTTCTCGACGATATCACCCTCTCTCACCAGAATTTCGGTAACAACACCGCCGTCCTGCGAACCCACCAGCTGAACCTGCTTGGAGGGAATCACCTTGCCCTGGCCACGAGTCACTTCATCAATTTTCGCCAGCGCGGCCCAGATCACCAGCGCAATCACCACGATGGCTACGCCGTACAACAAGGCCCGGGCCCGCAGGGGCTGTTGCTCAACGAAGGCCCGGTGGGCGTCGTTCTGCCAGTCGTAGGGCGTGGTTTCAATATCGGTCATCCACGGCGCAAACAGCTTGTCCATCAGCCGCCGGCCGATGCCCTTCTTCTTCGGTGGGGCCCGCATCAGGTCTTCGAGGTTCATTGGCTGCTGGTCGCTCATTGGGCTTTACCTATCTTGCCCTGCTGCAGCGCCTGCACCACGCTGTCACGCGGCCCGTCCGCCACCAGCTTGCCGTTATCGATAACAATGATGCGGTCAACCATCTCCAGCAGTGAGTTCCTGTGGGTGACCACCATCCAGGTCCGACCCTTCACATATTCAGCCAGCTGTTCCTTCACCGCCATCTCGGTGGAATGGTCCATCGAACCGGTGGGTTCGTCCATCATCAGTATGGGCGGGTCATTAACCACCGCTCTGGCCAGCGCCACACATTTGCGCTGGCCGCCAGAAAGGGAGTCACCGCGCTCGCTGATCACCATGTCAAAGCCCTGGGGATGACGGTTAATAAAATCCGACAGGTTGGCAATCTCCGCCGCCCGCACCAGGGCAGCGTCGCTGACCTGGGTCTCCGACAGGGTAAAGTTGTCCCGCAGGCTGCCGTAAAACAGGGTCACGTCCTGGGGCACATAGCCCACCCGCGAGCGCAGCTCGGTAGGGTCCAGCTGGCGCAGGTCTATGCCGTCGATCATGATTGAGCCGCCGGTAGGCTGATACATGCCCATGGCCAGTTTCTGCAGGGTCGACTTACCGGAGCCGACTCGCCCCAGTATCGCCACATGCTCACCGGGTTTGATGCGGAAGCTGACGTCGCTGAGTGACTCCATCTCGGCGCCGGGGTAGGCGAAAGACACATTCTTGAATTCGATATCACCCTTGAACATATCGCGCGACAGGAACTGGGCACCCTCGGGGCGCTCCAGCGGCGTGGCCATCACATCGTCCAGCGACTTCAGGGCAATCTCGGCGTTGTGGTACTGGGTGACCAGGCCCGCCACCTGACCAAAGGGCGCCATCACCCGGCCGGATAACATGGTGCAGGCAATCAGCCCACCCATGCTCAACTCGCCGGCAGTGATCAGGTAGACACCGGTGATGATCACGAACATGGTCACCATCTGTTGGCTCCACATGGTCACATTGATCGTCGAATTCGACAGCAGCCGCAGTTGCACACCCACGTGGGCGAGAAACGAGGTGGCCTCCTCCCACTTGCGCTGCATGCGTGACTCGGCACCCATGGCCTTAATGGTATCGAAGCCCACCAGGCTTTCTATCAGGGTGGCATTGCGTTGGGCACCCGCGCGGTAGGTGGTTTCCGACAATTCCTTGAGCTTGCCCTGGGCAATAAAGGCATAACCGAGCACAATCACCAGCCCGATCGACAGGGGAATCAGCACCGGCCAGGCGATCCAGGCAATCACCCCCATAAAGATCAATGCGAAAGGCACGTCGATAATCGTGGCGATCGACGCCGAGGTGATAAAGTCGCGCACGGTTTCGAAGGAGCGCAGGTTCACGGCGTAGGAGCCCACCGACGGCGGCCGGTGTTCCATACGAATGCCCAGCACCCGCTCCATGATCATGCCCGAGAGTTTCACATCCACCCGGCGGCTGGCCAGGTCGAGGAAATAGCCGCGCATGGTGCGCAGGCTGATATCCGCCAGCATGATGATGATCACGCCCGCGGCCAGCATCCACAAGGTCTCTACCGCGTAGTTGGGCACCACCCTGTCATACACATTCATGGTGAACAACGGCAGCGCCAGGGCGAATACGTTGATAAAGAAGGCCGCCAGCAAGACATCGCGATAGATCGGCATGTTGGCGCGCATGGCATCCCAGAACCAGTGGCCGCGCTCATTGGTGCCGGTACGCGGCGTACGGGCGTCGAACTTGAAGCGCGGACGACAGACAATGGCGGTACCGGTGTCTGCGTCCAGTATCTCTGAAGCCGGCACACTGACCACTGCCTCATTCAAATCGGGGTAAACCACCTGGGCGTTTTCGCCGCTTTCGTCCCAACCCATCAGCAAACAGGCACCGTGGTTTTCGCGCAGCAACACGGCGGGCAATAAGGCACGCTCGATTTCATCCGCCCGCCGGTACACTACCCGGCTGGTCAGCCCCACGCGGCTGGCTGCACGCTCGAACAGTGCCGGCGTCAGGCGTCCGTCCGCCAACGGCAGGCCACCGGCCAGCGCCTCGGCGGTCGAGGCATTGCCATGGTAGCGGCACAGCGCCAGTAGGCACTGGAGGAGCGTATCGTTGGCACTCGCTGTCATTGCTGTCTCTTTTACCCGCCGGGCCTTCAGGCCTGTTATTCAAATAGGCAGCTAAGCTGCTGAAACTTATGCAATTTGGGGTTAAAGAGAATAAGTCAGAAAGGGCTGTAATACCACGGCATTAATGCGGGGGTAGTCACAGTTTTGCGGGAATTCTGCGCTTATTCGCAGCAGTTAGTCATTACTCGGCTAAAAAAGTGGCAATTTTTGGCGAAAAAACGGTAAAGCTGTCTACACTTAAAGCAACGCAGGGGCGCTGTGAACACGGGCGTTGGCCCGCATAAAATCTCGTTGCCAGCGAATTTGACGGCGTTAAAGACAAGCGATTGTGACGGCGTTCACAGTTCCCGCAGATATAGCCCATTTAGGGCCATACAGCTGCTGCTTAAGCCGTCATTTTCGTTCAGACTCGGCACCATGAATGAAGACGTTACAACCAAGGGGGCTATCGATATGCCAACACAAAAATCCGTTTTCGAAATAAAAGACGTAAATCCGCCCAATTTTGTGGCCGAAGAACTGCACGAACAGAAGTACATGGGGCCTGAGCGTCGCCGTGAAAATCGCCGTACCGGCCACGACCGTCGCCTGGATGTTCGCTTCGAACTGAATGCCGATGATCGCCGCCAGAGTCATGGCCGTCGCGAAGGCGATAACGGGCCACACTTCTGGTAAACCCTGCATGGGTGCGCCCAGCTGATTAAACGAACCCCCTTAAAGGGCGCCTCTTCGGAAGCGCCTTTTTTTGCCTATAGCTTTTATCTAGGCCCTGACCTGCTGTAAACCATGGGCCGTAAACAGCACCGCGGTCAGCAGCAACACGGCGCCACCCTGGTGGGCCGCCGCTATTCCCAATGGTACATGTAACAACAGGGTACTGATGCCCAGGGTGACCTGCACGGCAAGCGCCAACAGCACCAGCAGCACCCCCAACTTGCCCCGGGCCTCCACACCGCCGGCCAGCACCCTAACCGCAAAAAAGCCGATCAAGCCCACCAATAAGTAGGCGAACATGCGGTGATTGAACTGGATGGTGGTGATGTCCTCGAACATGGCCAGCCAGGCCGGGTTAGTGGCATAGAGGCCAGCCGGCACGAAGCTCTCCCCCATCAACGGCCAGGTACTGTAGGCATAACCGGCATCGGTTCCGGCCACCAGGCCGCCGCTGAGAATCATCAGGAATACGAGTACCACCAGCGACAGGGAAAACCCGGCGAAGCGGCCTCCGGCCAGACCCCGCTTCGGATACAAAAGGTCAAACACCACCCACAGCATGTAGGCGTAAATCACCACGGCCAGCCCGAGGTGGGCAGTCAATCGGTACTGGCTGACATCCGGGCGATCCACCAGGCCGCTCTTGACCATGTACCAACCCAGCAAGCCCTGGCAGCCACCCAGCACAAACAGAATCCACAGCTTGGGCATCAGTCCCGCGCGCACGCGGCCCTTCAAGGCAAAAAATAGCATGGGGAAAAAGAAGATCACACCAATAATCCTGCCCAGAACGCGGTGCAGGTACTCGTACATAAAGATGCTCTTAAAAGCGTCGAGGCTCATGCCCTTGTTGATCTTCTGGTACTCGGGGTACTGCCGGTACTTGTCGAAGGTCTCCTGCCAGGCCTGATCACTCATGGGCGGTATCACCCCCATCAGTGGTTTCCACTCCACCATCGACAAGCCGGAATCGGTGAGGCGGGTCACCCCGCCGAGCAGGATCATGCCGAAAATAACGGCGGCACAGAACAGTAGCCAGCTGGCGATCTGGCGATCGTAACGGGCCTGGTCGATGGTCAGTGTCATGGGCGCTTCACCTTGCTTGCTCGCCGGTCATGATAACCGATAATCCCACTGCTCGGGATCAAAGCGCCTCTACGAATACCGGACAGCGCGGCGCGGGTCAGGCCTGCAATTCGGGCAGATCGCGGTACAACTCAAGTGCCTCGGGATTGGCCAGGGCATCGGTGTTTTTCACCGGCTGGTTATGGACTACATTGCGCACAGCCAGCTCCACAATCTTGCCACTGATCGTGCGCGGAATGTCGGTAACCTGGATAATCTTCGCCGGCACATGGCGCGGCGTGGTGTTCTCTTTGACTGCCTTGCGAATTCGGTCACACAGTTCATCACTGAGGCTGACCCCCTCACGCAGCACGACAAACAGCACCACCCGCACATCGTCCTGCCATTGCTGGCCAATGACGATACTTTCCACCACCTCTTCAACACGCTCCACCTGGCGGTAGATTTCAGCCGTGCCGATGCGCACACCGCCCGGATTGAGCACAGCGTCAGAGCGACCGTGGATGATGTAACCGCCGTTGGCGGTGACCTCACCGTAATCGCCGTGCGCCCACACCCCCGGCCAGCTATCGAAGTAAGCTGCATGGTATCGGCTGCCATCGTCGTCGTTCCAGAAGCCGATGGGCGCTGAGGGAAACGGCGCGGTGCACACCAGCTCGCCTTTTTCCTGAGCCACCGGCTGACCCGCGTCATTCCAGATTTCCACCGCCATACCCAGGGCCGGCGCCTGGATCTCGCCGACATATACCGGCATGATGCCGCAGCCACCAACAAAGCAGGACAGGATGTCGGTACCGCCGGAGATACTGGACAGGCACAGGTCGGCCTTGATGTCACGGTACACGTATTCGAAGCTTTCATGAGACAGGGGCGAGCCGGTCGACAGGATGGTCTTGAGACTGTCCAGTTTATGGCTCTGCGCGGGCTTGATGCCCGCTTTTTCCAGCGCCGCGATAAACTTGGCACTGGTGCCAAAGACCGTGATGCCCTCATCGTCGATGGCATCCAGTAGCAAGGAGCCATTGCGGGCAAATGGCGAGCCGTCGTACAACACCAGAGCCGCACCGGAGGCCAGCCCTGACACCAGCCAGTTCCACATCATCCAGCCACAGGTGGTGAAGTAGAAAAACACGTCACCCCGCCCCAGGTCGACCAGCAGTTGCTGTTCCTTGAGGTGCTGCAGCAGGGCGCCGCCGGCGCCGTGCACAATGCACTTGGGCACGCCGGTGGTGCCGGATGAATACATGATGTACAGCGGGTGATCAAAGGGCAGCTGGGCGAACGTCACCTCAGTCGCACCCTCGTCCAGATAGTCATCGAACAGCACAGCACCACCGATGGCGGCGAGGTCGGGCGCTTTATTGGTCAGCGGCACCACGACAACTCGCTGCAGGCTATCGATCTGATCGGCGATCGCTGCAATCCTTGCCAGCGAATCGCAGGTCTTGCCGTTGTAGTAGTAACCATCGGCGCAAAACAGGACTTTCGGCTTAATCTGGCCAAAGCGATCCATCACCCCATTGATGCCAAAGTCTGGTGAGCAGGACGACCAGATGGCACCGATACTGGTGGCGGCCAGCATCGCGACCACGGTCTCGGCGATATTGGGCATGAAGCCGACTACCCGGTCCCCCTCGGTCACACCCTCGGCGCGCAGGCTGGCGGCCAGTTGCGCCACCTTGAGATAGAGCTCGCCGTAGCTGAGCTCACGGCGTTCACCATTTTCCAACAATGAGATCAGGGCAGTTCGATCATCACGGTAACGCAGCAGATTCTCGGCGAAGTTCAGCCGGGCGTCGGGGAACCAGCGGGCACCGGGAAACTTATCGCCATCAGCCAATACCGTGTCACCGGTCTCGGAGGCCACCACACCACAGAATTGCCAGACGGCGCCCCAGAACCCCTCGGTGTCGGCCAGGGCCCAACGCTGCAGACTGGCATAATCACTGACCTGGGCTTCCGGAAAAGCCTCATTGACCATGGCCATAAACTGGCTGATCCAGGCGTTATCGATTCGTTGTTGGTCCGGGGCCCATAAAGGTTGGTTCATAGAAAAATGGTTCCATCGTTGATTGGTAGGGGAATATGCACGTGCGACTTCTTCTTGGCAAGCCGCTCTGCGCCTGCAGAACGATGGTCTGCCCGGATTGACAAAATAATAGCCAGCAAGCAACCCTCGAGTCGGTCATCTCCCGGGTAGCGCACCTACTCGGCTAAGCAGCTCACAAGGCGCAATGTTGCCAAGTCTGCGCCTGTGCAGAACGGAGCCGCTGACGTAGAATGCCCCGCTCATTAATACCTGCGACGCTCCGTCTTATATATGCCACTGCTCAAACTCGACAAGGTCGATCTCCAATACGGCACCCAGGTTCTGCTCGACCAGGTTGACCTGGTCATTCGGCGCGGCGACAAGCTGGGCCTGCTGGGTCGCAACGGCGCTGGCAAGACCACCCTGCTGAAACTCCTCGCCGGGGAAATAGTGCCGGACAGCGGCGAACGCTGGCTCAGACCCGGTGTACGCATGGCGCGGCTGGAGCAGACTCTGCCGGATGCCGAGCACGCCAGCGTCTACCAACTGGTGGCCGGGGGCCTGGAAGAGGCCGGGGAACTACTGTCGCAGTACCACGACCTGTTGCTGGCCGGCAACGATGTCGACATGGACGCGCTATCGAGGGTGCAGCATAAACTGGAAGCCGTTGACGGCTGGAACCTGCAGCAGCGAGTCGAAACAACGCTCAGCCAGCTACAACTGCCTGCCGATGCCAAACTGGCGGAGCTGTCCGGCGGCTGGCGCCGGCGGGTCGCGCTGGCGCGGGCCCTGGTGTGTGAGCCCGAGGTGCTGTTGCTGGACGAGCCCACCAACCACCTCGACATCCCCGCTATTCAGTGGCTGGAAACGCAGCTGGCACAGTACCGCGGCGCGCTCATATTGATCACCCACGACCGCCGGTTTCTGCAAAACGTGGTCACCAGCATCGCCGAGCTGGACCGCGGGCACCTGACCTGCTGGGAAGGCGACTACCAGGGATTCCTGCGCCACCGCGAACAGCAACTGCAGGCCGAAGAGCGCGCCAACGACCTGTTCGACAAACGACTGGCA
>CALJFL010000017.1 GCA_938074135.1 uncultured Halieaceae bacterium
GAAACACCTTGGCGCCAACATCCAACAGCAGGGTCTTGATATTGGGATAAAATTCGAACTTGTCATGATTGCCCCAGCTGCTGAGCCGCTCGCTGATGATGGGGTGCATCTGGTCAACGTAAGTTCTCATTGCGTCGATTTTGAATGCGGTCTGCATGATGCGGCGGTGAAACTTGTGCTCGGCGAAGTCTTTCATCAACAGACCACCGGCAAAAAAGTCTCCCAGTGGTGCGTCGTAACCCATGCGCGAGGAGAAGCATTGGTCGCTGTCCAGCATCAGCTGTTGTATGTAATCCGGACCCAGTGCCACCACCATTTTCTGAAACGTGAGGCTGGCCTTTGACACGTCACCGAACCTGCGATAGCGGTCGTCCAGTGTCTTGAACGGGTCCACAACGAACTTGAAGGTGTCGCCTAACAAAGGCGTGCCGTACTTGCCGGGAATATGGGCCAGGTGGGTGTTGTCACGGTGCCGGGTGTACTCGGGAACGGCAAATTCCATGCGTGTTACTCCAGGGTATTATTTACTATAGACTAATAGTCGTTAGCTTAATGGCTTTGCCCGTACCTCGCAAGCCAGAGTGACGGTACGCTTGTTATTCGGCGCGGTATTTGTCTTACTTCGCGCTGCGGAGGTCGCCATGCACTATATATTCGAGATTCACATTGGCCCGGGCTATACACCGCAGCAATATGCGGACGCCTGGGAGCGCGCCAGTCGCTATATTCAGGCTGCGCCAGGCGCCCAGGGTACGCGATTGCACCGCAAAATTGGCGAGCCCGATAAACTGCTGGCGATCGCAACCTGGGAATCCAAAGACGCTCGTGATGCGATGGAAAGCCGGCTGCCCGCCGAAGTCGAGGCGATTATCGCCGAGCAGACGCCTTTCGTGCATATCGAGTTTATTGGCGAGTTTGAGTCACCGGAGTGGGAGGTGCTGCCGCCCGAATCGGCGTCAGCACAAAAACAGTAACAGATTAAACCGGCAGGAGAAGGCAAAGATGGAACTCACTGGAAAAGTAGCGATTGTCACAGGTGCCAGTTCTGGTGTCGGCAGCGATACAGCGCATCAACTTGCACAGCACGGTGCCCGGGTTGTGATCAACTACGCAAAGTCGAGAGCGGGCGCCGAGGCGACCTTGCAGCGGGTCACCGAGGCGGGCGGTGACGGCCTTGTTGTGCAGGCCGATGTGAGTGACGACAGCCAATGTCGGGCCCTGGTGAATGCCGCCCTAGAAGCCTATGGCCAGCTGGACGTTCTGGTCAATAACGCGGGCACTACCACCTATGTGGAGCACAAGGCCCTGGACCTACTGACCGACGATATCTGGCACGACACCCTCAATACCAACCTGTTGGGGCCGTTTTATATGACCCGGGCCGCGGCACCGCACCTGGCGCAAAGCGGTGGCGGGGAGGTGGTGATGACCTCCAGTGTTGCCGCGTTCACTACCGGCGGCAGTTCTATCGCCTACGGCGCCTCCAAGGCGGGCCTCAACAGTTTGACGCAACACCTCGCCAGAGCGCTGGGAGAGCAGAACATCAGGGTTAATGCTGTTTGTCCCGGGTTGCTCGACGGCAGCTGGGCGCGTGAAGGCTGGGGCGATGCCTGGGAGACAGTAAAAGCATCGGTAGAGGAACGCGCTGCCCTGGGTAAAATGGCCTGCCCCAACGATGTGGCTGACGCGATCTTGTCCCTGATTACCGGCAGTGACCTGGTCACAGGACAGTTACTCACTCTGGATGCAGGTTTCAGTATCCGCTAGCACAGTGACGCTTTCCGCGCCGTTGGAACTGGTCTATCAGGACGAGTATCTTGTTGCCATCAATAAACCGGCGGGGCTGCTGGTGCATCGCAGTCACCTGGACCGGCACGAAACCCGTTTCGCCCTGCAGATGCTGCGCGACCAGATTGGCCGGCGCGTGTATCCGGTTCATCGACTGGACAAGCCAACCTCGGGCATCCTGCTTTTTGCCCTGTCACCCGATATAGCCAGACAGCTGTCATTACTGTTTGAACATCGGCAGGTGCACAAACAGTATCTCGCTGTCGTTCGCGGCCATTGTCCCGAACAGGGCGAAATCGATCATCCGCTGAAAGAGCAGCGCGACAAGATTGCCGACGCCAGGGTGCGGGAAGACAAACCGGCACAGGAAGCCATGACCTGCTTTCGCAGGTTGGCCACCGTCGAACTGGCGGTGGCGGTAGATCGTTACCCACAGACCCGTTATTCACTGGTCCAGTTGTCACCAACCACTGGCCGTCGTCATCAGCTGCGTCGGCATATGAAGCATATCGGTCACCCCATCATCGGCGATTCCAAGCATGGCAAGGGTGTGCACAACCGTTTTATGGCGGCCCAATATGGTTGTGACAGGTTGTTGTTGGCCTGCACCGAGACAAGGCTGGTGCATCCGGTTCACGGGGAGCTAATAACCCTGCAGGCGCCACTGAGTGGTTGCTTTGCTGAGCTAATGACAACGTTTGGTTGGCAGAATAGCCTTGGCGCTTAGGTCAGGGCGTATTACCGGGAGATGTTACAACCCGGTGATACGCCCATCGCAATGGGTCAGTGACAGCGCTTAGCGCAGGTCGAAACGGTCCAGGGTCATGACTTTGGACCAGGCGGCAACAAAGTCTTCGGCAAACTTGTCCTTGCCATCATTGGCCGCATAGACCTCGGCTACCGCACGCAGCTCAGAGTTTGAGCCGAAGATGAGGTCGACGGGTGTGGCTGTCCACTTCATCTTACCGGTGGCACGATCGCGACCCTCGTAAACACCCGCTGACTCTTCTGACCGCGACCATTGGGTGGACATATCGAGCAGGTTGACGAAGAAGTCATTGCTCAAGGTGCCCGGCTGGTCGGTGAAGACCCCATGCGCAGCCTGGCCGACATTGGCGTTCAGCGCGCGAAGGCCACCCACCAGGGCGGTCATTTCAGGAACCGTAAGAGTCAGGAGGTTGGCCTTGTCGATCAGCGCAGCCGTCGGTGCCTGGCCGTTGTCGTCCGCGAAATAGTTGCGGAAGCCATCAGCTTTCGGTTCCAGAACGGCGAAGGACATTACGTCGGTCTGCGCCTGCGATGCATCGGCACGTCCCGGTGTGAAGGGAACCTCCACGTCCAGGCCACCTTTCTTCGCGGCTTGCTCGATAGCAGCGGCACCGCCCAAGACGATCAGGTCGGCAAGCGATACCTGCTTCTTGCGTGAGCTGTCGTTAAAGTCGCTTTGGATGGCTTCCAGCTTTTGCAGGACCTTAGCCAGCTCGGCCGGGTTGTTTGCTGCCCAGTCTTTCTGGGGCTCCAGACGAATGCGCGCACCATTGGCGCCGCCGCGCATGTCGGTGCCACGGAAGGTGGCAGCCGACGCCCAGGCGGTTCCTACCAGCTCGGCTGTGGTCAGTCCGGAATCAAGAATCTCTGACTTGAGTTTCTTGATGTCCCGGTCGGAAATCATGTCGTAATCCACCGCGGGAACGGGGTCTTGCCAGAGCAATTCCTCGGTCGGAATTTCGCTGCCAACATAGCGAGCCCTAGGGCCCATGTCGCGATGCGTCAGCTTGAACCAGGCCTTGGCAAAGGCCAGCTCAAAGGCCTTTGGATCCTTCTGGAAACGCATGGAGATCTCGCGATAGCTGGGGTCGAACTTCAGTGACAGATCGGTGGTGAACATGATCGGAGCGTGACGCTTGCTTGAGTCATGGGCATCCGGAACCAGGTTGGCAGCTTGCCCGTCAGCGGGAATCCACTGGATTGCGCCAGCCGGACTGCGGGTCTGCACCCAGTCGTAGGCAAACAGATTGTCCAGGTACTGGGTGGTCCAGGCGGTCGGGTTGACCGACCAGGCACCTTCCAGGCCGCTGGTGATGGTGTCTTCGGCGTTGCCCTTGCCGCATTTGTTCTGCCAGCCCATGCCTTGCTCTTCAATGCCAGCTGCTGCGGGCTCCGGGCCGACACAGCCTTCGGGGCTCTTGGCGCCGTGCGCTTTACCAAAGGTGTGACCACCGGCAATCAGGGCGACCGTCTCTTCGTCGTTCATCGCCATGCGACCAAAGGTTTCGCGAATATCATTCGCCGCCAGCAGTGGGTCGGGGTTGCCGTTGGGTCCTTCGGGGTTCACGTAGATAAGCCCCATCTGCACCGCGGCCAGGGGCTTGGCGAGTTTCCGGTCGCCATGATAGCGCTCGTCGGC
>CALJFL010000018.1 GCA_938074135.1 uncultured Halieaceae bacterium
CCGATCATGACGAAACGCCGGCAGCGCTGCCCTGCCCCAGCGGCAACATGCCCTCCGATCATCGCGCCAAAGCTGAAGCCGGCGAGATCAAACGGTGTTTTCGGGCCCAGGACATCATCAATACCAGCAAGCAAAAGACTGGCAAAGTGGTCGGTAGTAAATGGAGGGAGCATATCGCCGGAGCTGCCAAGGCCAGGCAGGTCGACTGTCCAAACCGGTCGTGCCTCGGCAAGGGCCGGCAGATTGGCGTACCAATGGGTCCAGGAGCCAAAGCCGCCATGCAACAACACCAGCGGCACAGCCGTCGAGGCTGGCTCACTCCAGCACTGCCAGGCCAGGCTCTCGCCGCCTGGCAGTGGCGTCGTGCAAGCGCGGGCGCTGTGCAGACGTCTCTCGACCTCCGCTGCCGGTGTTGTCACCTTACTGCTGCAAGCCCTGCAGGACGCTGGAGAAGTCCAGCTTACCGTTACCGGCTTGCTGGTGCGCTTCATAGATAGCCTGGGCGAGCTTACCCATCTTGTTTTCGATGCCCGAGCTGTCGGCAATTTCCATTGCCAGCCCGAGATCCTTGACCATCAAGTCCACCATGAAGCCCGGCTTATAGTCATTGCTGGCCGGGGCATTTTCCATGACCCCGGGATAGGGGTTATACACTTCCAGGGACCAGTTACGACCGGAGCTGGCCAACATAATCTCGGACAATACCGCAGGATCGAGACCGTTGCGTGCACCCATTTCCAGCGCCTCGCAGGTACCAAGCATATGCACCGCCAGCAGCATGTTATTGCAACCTTTGGCAACCTGGCCGGCACCATGTGGGCCAGCGTGGAAAATGTTCTTGCCCATATCCTGCAGGACGACTTTCGCCTTTTCGAAGGTGTCGGCTTCTCCTCCGCACATAAACGCCAGGGTACCGGCAGCGGCAGCCGCCACCCCACCGGACACCGGTGCGTCCATGAAACCGATGCCCGCAGCACTGGCCGCAGCACCCACTTGCCGGGAGGTAGCCGCATCAATGGTGCTGCAATCGAGCACGGTCACCGAGGCATCGAGCTGGGCCAACAGCCCATCATCGCCAAGGTATACACCCGCCACGTGCTTGCCGGCAGGCAGCATGGAAACGATGTACTGTGCACCTTCGGCGGCCTCGCTGGTACTGGCGGCCACACTGGCACCCGCCGCTTTGAGCTCGGCACAGGCTTCCGGAACAAGATCGAACACCTTAACCTGGTGACCGGCTGACACCAGATTTTTCGCCATGGGGCCACCCATATTACCCAGCCCGATAAATCCTACGTTGGCCATAATCAATTCCTCTTATTGTGTTTAATCCAGATCCGCCAGCGGGTTTTCCGGCCAGGGCTGACTGAAAAATGGTGCCAACACCTCATCGGTTACGTCGCGAGAACTTGCATACTGCCACGCCGGTTGCCGGTCCTTGTCGATCAGCAGGGCACGCACGCCCTCGGCAAACTCGGGGTGACGCATAATATTGGTAGCCAGCTGTATCTCCGACTGGAACACCTCGCGTAGCGAGGCGTGCCGGGTCTCTTGCAACTGCTGGTAAATCCAGCGTGCAGCCAGGCTGGAACCGTGGGCCAGGCTGTCGCGTGCCTTGGACAACCAGGGGTCCTCGGTAGACTGCCCGGTAATGTTATCGATGATGTCGTGCACACTGTCACCATCGCAAAGGGCATTGATCGTCGCCATGTGAGGCTCGACCTGTCCCGCTGGCCAGGCGCCGATGCTCTGCTCGGCAAAAGGCCTGAGCGTGTGCCGGACCAGCGAATGATTGGCCCGACTATCGACCTGCCAGTTCTGCGCCAGCAACTGGCGAACAACTGCGTCCTTGTGCTCGCTGGCGATAAAACGATCGGCAATACCGGTATAAATAGCGTCAGCCGCATTTATGGAAGCGCCGGTTAAGGCCAGGAACACCCCGGCACTGCCAGGCATATGGTTCAGGAACCAGCTGCCCCCCACATCGGGAAACAGGGCAATAGTGACTTCCGGCATCGCAATACGGGTTCTTTCCGTAACGACCCGATGGGAGCAGCCGGCCATCACGCCGAGCCCGCCACCCATGACAATACCGTGTCCCCAGCACACCAGCGGCTTGGGATACGTATGCAGGGTATAGTTCATCCGGTATTCACGGGTGAAGAACGCCTCCGCATACTCACAGGGGCCACCGGGGGTGGCCACCGCAGAGGCATGCAGGGCCTGCACATCACCACCGGCACAAAACGCTTTCTCGCCTGCGCCCTCAATAAAGATAGCCCCAATACTGTCGTCATCGCGCCAGGCATCCAGCTGCGCCTGAAGCAGGTCGACCATGTCCAGTGTCAGGGAGTTCAGGGTGGACTCAATGTTCAGAGTGACCCGCCCCACCTTGCCGCTGGCTGCGACCAGTTCCTCAAACAGAATATCCGCCATCAGCTGTTCTTCCACTCTGGCTTGCGCTTCTCGAGAAAGGCATTAACCCCCTCGCGCTGGTCATCGGTTTTGAACAGGTCGACGAATTTCTGGCGTTCGTAAGACAGGGAATCACCCATCGCATTGTCTCGGGCAGCGTGAATCAACTCCTTACAGTAAGTCACCGAGATAGGGCTCTGCTCGCCCACCTGCTCGGCCAGGGCCATGGCTCTTTCGACAGCTGTGCCCTTGGGTACCACTTCTTCAACCAGGCCGATACGCTCTGCCGTATCCGCCTTCACCCGCTCACCACAGAGAATCATTTTCTTGGCCCAGCCTTCACCAACCAGCCACGACAGTCGCTGGGTGCCACCGGCACAGGGCAGCAGGCCAACCTTGGCCTCGGGCAAGGCCATCTGGGCCTGCTCTTCGGCTATACGAACGTCGCAAGCCAGGGCGACTTCCAGACCACCACCCATCGCAAAGCCATTGATCGCCGCTATCGACACGCCGCGAAAATCCGCGAGACACTCGAAACCTTCACCAAAATAGCTGGCCATATCCCTGGCAGTATCGGGGTTGCCATCGGCGAAAAGCTTAAGGTCAGCGCCCGCCGAAAAAAACTTGTCGCCCGCTCCCGTCAGCACCAGCGCGAAAATGGAACGATCGGCGTTGAGTGCATTGATCAACGCTTTCAGCGCTGGCAGGCTCTCTGTGTCCCAGGTATTGGCTGCCGGGTTGTCTATGGTGACCAGGGCTGTGTGCCCGGTGATTTCAACTTTCAGTTTGTCCGAAGTACTTATACTCATTTTATAACCTCCAGTGCGCCGTCCATTAACAAACGGCGCGATACGATAACGCGCATGATTTCATTGGTGCCTTCCAGAATCTGGTGTACACGGGTATCACGCACATGGCGCTCCAGCGGGTACTCCTTGATATAGCCATAGCCGCCGAACAACTGCAGGGCATCGTTGCAGACATTGAATCCGACATCGGTGGCAAAACGCTTGGCCATGGCACAGTAGGTGGTGGCCTGACTATCGCCATTATCGAGTTTGCTGGCTGCCAGGCGAACCATTTGGCGGGCAGCAACCAGCTCCGTCAGCATGTCAGCCAATTTGAACTGGGTTGCCTGAAAATCCGCGATGGCACTATTGAATTGGCGTCGCTCCTGTACGTAAGCGGTGGCCTCCTCCAGCGCCTGCTGGGCTGTACCGATGCTACAGGTCGCGATATTGATGCGCCCGCCATCGAGTCCTTCCATAGCAATCGCGAAGCCCTGACCCTCTACCCCAAGCCTGTTCGCGACCGGGACTCGCACATTGTCAAAGGTAACCATGCGCGTGGGCTGGGCATTCCAGCCCATTTTGTCTTCCTTCTTGCCATAGGAAATACCGTCGGCATCCGCCGGCACCAGCAGGGCCGAAATCCCCTTTGGCCCGGCATCGCCGGTACGCAGCATCACCACCAGCACATCGGTTTCTCCAGCGCCTGAGATAAACACCTTGCTGCCGTTGATCACGTACTCGTCGCCGTCCAGGGTCGCCGAGGTACGCAGTGAGGCGGCATCGGAACCGGCACCTGGTTCAGTCAGGCAGTAAGAGGCAAGCTTGGCGCCCATCACCAGATCGGGGCACCACTCATCGATTACCGACTGGGTGCAGTACTTACCGATCATGCTGGTGGCCATATTATGAATCGTCAGAAACGCGGCTGTGGTGGTACAGCCCTTGGCCAGTTCCTCCACGATCAGGCTGGCGTCCAACCTCGGCAGTGCCAGGCCACCGGCTGCTTCTGGCGTATACATGCCCATGAAGCCAAGCTCGCCAGCCTGGGCCAGGGCCTCTTTCGGGAAGTGGGCTGTCTCGTCCCACTCCGCCGCCTTGGGGGCGAGAACGCCCTGAGAAAATGCGCGTGCGCTATCGACAAACGCCAGCTGGTCGTCGCTCAGCGAGAAGTCCATTGCCGACTTACTCGAACTTGGCCATGACATCGCCGAACAGTTCGGCGTCACCGGGAATTACCTTGGTCTCTGCCAGCGGCTTCGATACCCAGGTCTCATTGATCAGGTCACGCCAGGTAATGTTGTTATTGGTGGCATTGCCACCCCAGGAGCCGCAGCCCAGTGAAAAGGTCTGACGCATGCCATTCCACAGGTTACCGCTGTTTGATGCCGCCTGCGGTTGATTCACCATCACTCGCGAGGTCTTGGTGGAATTGGCATACGCCATAATGTTGTCATCGTTGTACGAGTAAATGCCACAGGAGTGACCCTGCCCCTGATAGGCCTGAATGGCATTCGTGGTGCGTATCGCGTCCTCGATATCCTTGACCTTGTAGAGCGCCATCACCACCGACAGCTTTTCACCGGAAAAAGGATGGTCGGGGCCAGCACCGGTTTCGGGCACAATAAAGAACTGCTTGCCTTCTGCCAGTTCGATGCCAGCCATGCCGGCAATCTTATAAGCGGGCTGCGCCACGATAGCCGTGTTGAGATGGCCGTCGTGCCAGATGGTGTTCTGTAATTTTTGCTTCTCTTCGTCGTTGACGACATAACCGCCTTCAACTTCGAGCTTGTGCACCAACTCGTCATAAACCGACTCGAACACCAGCACCGAATTATCGGAAGAACAGGAAGCCGCCAGATCCAGCGTTTTGGAAATGCGGATCTTCTCAGCTGTTTCTTCAAGGTCCGCGCTGTCATCAACGGTGATGCAGGCGTTACCCACGCCCACACCCAGAGCCGGAGTGCCGCTGGAATAGGCAGCATGAACCATCGCGCCACCACCCGTGGCCAGTACACGATCACACTGGGCCATCAGTTCATTGGTCAATTCCAGTGAGGGCACTTCAATCGCTATCACAAGGTCCGCGGGGGCACCGCAACGCTCCAGGGCATCGCGCATGTAGTCACAAATTTTCTTGTTGGTCAGTTTGGCCCGGGGATGAGGGGCAACAATGATTGAGTTGCGTCCCTTGATCGCGGAAATACCCTTGATGACCGGGGTTGCTTCCGGATTGGTTGAGGGCGACAGGGCACCGATGACTCCCACTGGCTTGGCAATCTTGATCAGGTTGCGCTCGGGATCTTCCTCGATCACACCCACAGACTTGTCATTGATAATGTCCATCAGCGTGGCGCGGGTCTTGCGATGTATCTTGAGATACTTGCCCTCGTAGTTTCCCAACTGGGTTTCATCAACCGTGAATTGGGCGATTTCCTCGGCGCGATCTTCCCGGGCCACGGCGTAGACCATGGCGCGAATCAGCTCGTCGACCTGTTCCTGGCTGTAATCGGCGATCTGCTCCTGGGCCTTGCGTGAGCGCTCGATCATCGCGGCCATTTCCTGTTGCGGGGTCATCTGGTCAGACATCGTCCAACTCCTTTCATTATTGGTTAAAAATTCGGCGACCCATACTAGCACCACCCCCGACCCTGCCACATTGACTAAATTGCGATATTCATGGACTATATTGCGGTATGAGCTCGCCTTCGAAATGGCCCTTGCCCGGCACCGGAATCCGCTTCATGACGCCCGCCTTCATGGTAGAGAAACTCGCACGCCACCCGCTTACCAAGGACTGTTATCCAACGGCAATGGGCTTTTACCCGAGCGCCAGCGGCCACCACATGGAGCGCCATCGCCATGATGACAACCTGCTGATATATTGCACTGACGGTACCGGAGAACTGGCCACCGCGGACTGGCGCGGCCAGATCAGTGCCGGGCAACTGATCCTGCTGCCCCAGGGAGTGCAGCATCTGTACCGCTCAAGTGACAGTGAACCCTGGACGGTGTTCTGGGTGCATTTTCAGGGCGCCAGCACCGGCGTCTTCACCCAGTACCTGGGCTACCGCGAGGGCAAAAGACCGGTGGTCGACGCCGGTGTTTCACCGGTCCTGATCGGCGCTTTCACCAGCTTGATGGAGGTTCGCCGCACGGGTTATTCAACCCGCGCATTCATTAACGCGGCCAACCAGTTGCGCCACCTGCTGACCACCACAGCAATCGAAATCCGTGCCAACCAGGCCCGGGGCCACCAGGGACTGCAGCTGGAACAGGTGCAGGGCTTCATGCTCGAGAATATCGACCAGAACCTGTCATTGGATGTACTGGCGGCCACAGCCAATATGTCGAAATTCCACTTCAGCAACCGCTATAAGAAGCTAACCGGCTACTCACCGGTAAAGCATTTTCTCAACATGAAAATGGAGCACGCCTGCTACCTGCTGGATTCCAGCGACCTGAACATAAAAGCGATCGCCGCCCAGCTCGGCTATGAGGATCCTCTGTATTTTTCGCGGATTTTCAGCAAGACCATCGGCATGTCGCCGCGCAGTTACCGGGCCTCCATCCGCAAATAATCTGGCGCTACAGCAATGCTGTAACCAGGCTGGGAGCTAGTCAGGCCGATACCAGATCGCCGAACTGATCGCCCGCTCCTGCAAGGTCGCCGGCTGCGGCGCGGGTATTCCCAGCTTCATGGCGTCATAGGTGGACCAACGAGGCGTCGGAATCTCTATCGCCCGGGCATAGTAAAACGCTTCAGCCGAGGGATCGAAACCCGGATCACGCCACAGCGCCGACAACTGAGGCGTACCGATGGTATTGCGATAGCTTGCGGTCGGGATATCGACACTGTTACCCACCGGCGCGAATCGGCCGGCGGCATCCCGGCTGCGGCCCGGGGAAGCGGCAACGTCATAGACGCGCTCATGGCTCACACCGGCCGCATCCACCCACCCTTTTACGATCTGGAGTCGGTCCAGCTGAGCGCCCTGGGGATCCATACCCGCGGACACCGCGAACATCGGTGTAGCCGCATCCGCGTCTGGCGCCACCAGTTCGCCACCCATAGGAACACCCTGGCGATAAGCACTTTCCAGCCACTGTGGTCGGGTGAGCAGATCTTCTGGATACTCAAAACCACCGAAGAAGCGCAAACCAATCCGGGGGCCGGAGGTCGCGTAAGTCTCGCGCCGCACGAGTGCATCAAAGATGGCTTCGCGGGTATTTTCCTGCGCCCACACCGCGGCCAGCCCGGCACTGCCCCAACGGCGTTGGCGTAAATATTGATCCGGCAACATCAGGGCCGCTCCAAGGCGCAGTCCGGCCGTGCCATCCATCACCGGCAATTTGCCGTGATGCTGACTCTCCTGCACCGAGCTGCTGGCATTGTGGCTATCACTGCTACCGATCACACCGAATTTATAGGGGTTAAAGCCCTCGCTGTGGGAAAATTCGAGGCCCAGGCGCAATGCATCACGGGCGTAACTGCCCCGTGGCTCACTGAAATCGCCCGCGGCATTGATCTGTTCAGTGACCAGTTCGAAGTCGGCAAACTCGTCCTCCGGCGATAGTAACGGGTGCGTCTCAGAGGTGCCCTTGATCTGCAGAATCTCGCTGATCGGCTCATTACGACGACGCTGCGCTGAGTAATCATCGTTAAGCGTGGCCCCGTCAAACTGCACCTGGTCGTACATCAACCCGTTGCTGATGTTACCGTTGTGGGGAATGGCCATGACTTGCATACCCTGCTCTCGCTGGGCATCAAGCGCATCCCAAAGATCCTCCGGGTTATTGGAGTGCAGGGAACTGAATGGCAGCTCCGGTACATGGGTATCGCGATAAATCACGTTGCGGTGAAGGTTCTGACCGCCAATCATCGCAGTCCACTCGTAGCCTACCAGCGCCGTAAAAACCCCGGGTTCGTAATGTGCATCTGCGGTTTCCACCATATGTCGCCAGGCGTCGGCGCCGACCGCCCGGGAGGCGGCTTTTTCCGTAGACAGGTCGGCATCGGCGATTGGCAAGGTGCTACGAATAAACGCGATGGTCATTTGCAGACGGCCATCATTGAGCAACCGGTCCCGCAAGGGTCTCTCTTCCAGCGCCAGCACGGCGGGATCGATACGCGCGTTGCCCATGTACTCGGAGTGGTCGGTTACCGCCGCGAAATCCAGTGGCCTGTCGATAGTAATGGGATACCCGGCACCGTGCTGGATTGTGCCGCCGCGGGTGAACAGGTAAGCGTCATCAGGCGTGGCCCGCACACCCATGGTGTAGGCGTCGGTGGAGTAACTGGTATGGATATGCAAATCGCCCCACAGCAGATTGCGCAATGGGTTTGCCGGTACTGACGGTTTGTCCGGCAATTCGATTCGGGTGTCCGGCGCAAAGGCCGGCTGCAGTGTCGGATCATCCAGCGGCTCACAGGCCAGCAGCACTGTCAACGTCGACATGACTGCCAGTCGAGCCGGCAACATCATGCGGTGGCCTGCGAGGACAACGCTGCCAGTGCAGCGGATACCGTGGCATCCAGCTCCTCTTGACCCTCCTGCCAATAGTCCAGCAACTCGCTGCGCATAGCGGGCGTCCAGAAACGGCGCAGATGATCTGCTGTTCTCGTAGCCGCGGTGTCGGCGTCAACACCGGCGGCCAGGTTAGCCGCAATCTGCTCCGCCATCTTGATCAACTGTTTGAGCTGTTGGCTTGCCATACTATCCTCTGATCCGTTCGGGCCTTGTGTACACCACCTGCCTGCCCTCAGACACATGGCCAACCAAGGTTAAGCCGCAGGTCTCGGCCTGTTCAATCGCCAACGAAGTCGGCGCCGATACCGCCGCCAGGATGGGCACGTTGGCACGTGCGGTCTTCGCTACCATCTCGTAACTGGCTCTACTGGTCACCAGAATAAAACCTGCGGGCACAGTGCCACGGTGTAGGGCGCCGATCAGTTTATCAAGCGCATTATGCCGGCCGACATCCTCGCGCAACAGCAACAGCTCGCCAGCTTCACTACAAAATGCTGCGCCGTGGACAGAACCCGTCAGCGCTTTTAACGGCTGCAGGCTATCCATCGAGGTCACCGCGCGCGCCAGTGCGGCTGGCTCAATCACTATCTCAGCCACGACCGGCGACGGCTCCGGGATCGCCTGTGCCAGCGATTCGGCACCACACAGCCCACAACCGGTGCGGCCAGTAAGGTTGCGGCGCCTTTGTTTCAGGGCGGCAAAGGCCTCATTGACAATGGTCATCTGCAGCTCAATGCCCTTTTCCTGTGGCACCACCTCAATATCGAGAATCTGTTCCGGCGCACTCACTATATTCTCAGTGAAGCTGAAACCCCGGGCAAAATCTTCCAGGTCAGCGGGTGTCGCCATCATCACCACATGAGAAACCCCGTTATAAACCATCGCAACGGGATATTCCTGAATAACCTGATCGTGATCGCTAGAGGCACTACCAGACTCCCAACTGAGACGGGGAACACTGGTACTGCCAGCCTTGTCGGAGAAGGTCATTCAGCGGTGGCCTCGGCCAGTAGCGCTTGTTGCTGGCGATCAAAGGCCTGCTGGCGTTGCTGCCATGCCGAGGGCTGGCTCACCTTGACAGCTTCCACCGCAGTGACTTTGTACTCCGGGCAATTGGTGGCCCAATCCGAATTGTCAGTGGTCACCACGTTGGCACCTGAGAAAGGATGGTGAAACGTCGTGTAGACAACACCGGGTTTGACCCGCTCGGAAATCCGCGCCCGCAACACGGTATTACCAGCACGACTGCTGATACCAACCCAGTCATCCTCATTTATGCCGCGCTGCTCTGCATCATGGGGATGAATCTCCAACCTGTCCTCATCGTGCCAGGCCAGGTTATCGGTGCGCCTTGTCTGGGCGCCGACATTGTACTGGGACAGAATTCGACCGGTGGTGAGTAGAAGTGGAAAGCGGCGGTTGGCACGCTCGTCGGTGGGGAGAAATTCGGTAATAGCGAAATAGCCCTTACCCCTGACAAACTCGTCGACGTGCATGGTCTCAGTGCCTTCACGGGCCGCGTCGTTGCAAGGCCACTGGATACTGCCAGCGGCATCCAGGCGCTCATAACTGACCCCACTGAACGTCGGGGTCAGGCTGGCAATCTCGTCCATGATTTGCGCGGGATGATCATAAGGCATCGGACAACCCATGGCATTGGCCAGGGCAACAGTGACCTCCCAGTCCTCTTTGCCGGCCAGCGCCGGCATGACCTTGCGCACCGGTGAAATGCGACGTTCGGCGTTGGTAAACGTGCCGTTCTTCTCCAGAAAGGAAGAACCAGGCAGGAAAACATGGGCGAACTTGGCTGT
>CALJFL010000019.1 GCA_938074135.1 uncultured Halieaceae bacterium
AGCACGATCTTCGCGGTCATCAGTGGCGGCGCTGGTGTCCTGCTGGCATCTATCCTGGCATTGGTGGTCGCGGTGCTCAGCGGCACGCTGGAATCGACAACAGCCTACAGTGGATTCAGTGAAGGGTTCATCCTGCTAATCGTAGTTGCGTTCCTGGTCGGACGCGGCGTGGTTAACTCAGGTCTGGGCGCCCGCATAGGGTACCTGTTGGTGCGCAGCTTTGGCCGCTCCTCTCTCGGCCTGGCCTACAGCATGGTAGCCACCGACGCACTTATCGCGCCCGCTTTCCCCAGTAACACCGCACGCTCCGGGGTACTCTTTCCGATTGTTTACGCGCTTGCTGAAAACAATGGATCCCATCCCTGGGAGGATTCGCGCCGTCGTATCGGCGCCTACCTGATGATGTGTAGCATGGCTGGCCTCGGCTTGTCGTCGGCCCTGTGGCTGACTGCCATGGCGGCGAACCCGGTAGGCGTCGCCCTCGTCGCAAGGCAGGGTGTCGAAATAACCTTCGCCAGTTGGCTACTGGCTTCCAGCTTACCCACCTTGTGTGCGATGTTGCTGGTGCCCTGGTGCCTGTACAAATGGTTCCCGCCAGAATTGAAGCAAACTCCCGAGGCGCCAGCGGCGGCAGCAGCAAAACTTGCAGACCTCGGCGCGATGTCGGCAAAGGAGTGGATCACCCTTGCCACCTTTGCCACCATGGTCGTTGGCTGGGCACTGGCAACCCCACTGGGACTGGATGCCACCGCCATCGCCTTTCTGGGTCTGGCCGTAATGATGCTATCGGGAATTTTTACCCTGGCGGATATCAAACGCTCTGGCGATGCTCTGGAGACGCTGATCTGGTTCGCTATTCTCCTCACACTCAGCAGTGAGCTGGACCGGCTCGGTTTCATGCAATTTGTGGTGGACTTGCTGGGCGGGCATGTTGACGGCTTGAGCTGGCCGCTGACCTACCTGTTCCTGACTGTGCTCTATGTTTTACTGCACTACCTGTTCGTCAGCCAGACCGCCCATTTGCTGGCCTTGTTCGGGGTTTTCATCGGCATATCACAACCGGAGGTACCGCTACCACTAATGGCAATGACCCTGCTGCTGGCAACCAATTTCTTCTCGGTGATGACACCGCAGGCATCGAGCTGCAATGTGATTTTTGTCGGCAGCGGCTACATAACCGGGCCGGAAGTCTACCGCTACGGTGGCCTTACCACGCTGCTGTGCCTGACCATCTATCTGGTCGTTGGGACACCCTGGATTCTCTGGGTTCTGTAAGGCCAGAGGCTAATTCAGGACGCGATAACCGCGACCCCGTAGACAATTCTTGACCACCTGCACCTCGTCTCGCTCGCCCTGGGACGCACCCTTGGCACCGCCCGATACGGCGCCGGCGCCGGCGCCGCGCTGCGCACTGCGGCTGTTACCCACCGCTGCACCGATAAGACCACCCACCACGGCGCCCGACGCTGCGCCCTTGGCGGCCTTCTCACCGGTTTTCACCTGCTCGGAATAGACCCGGCACTGGGCCAGGTCTTCCTGATAGCGAGCCATGTCCACCCCTTGGTCATCGATAATGATCTCGTCGGTGGTCGTGCAGGCAGCGCCCAGTAAGACCAGCGCTGCTATCCCCGTCATCCGTATCATCTTTTTGGTGCCTCTGTTTAATGACTGTCAAACGCCGCTAATCTGGCACGGGCGGGCAGCGGTGGCAAACCAGAGGCGTTATTCAACCTGCTCGCTATCGCCCTGGCGCTGGTGATGTGGCCCCTTCCCGCTACGCGGGTTGTCTTTGCGCCACTGTTCCATCTGCGAACGCTGATCATCGCTCAGCACCGCTCGTACTTCCTCGCGACTCCCGCCATTGGAACGTATTTCCCGCATCTGCGCCAACTGTTCGTCGCTGACGCCAAACTGTTCTTGCATATGCGCTGCACGATGCTTCGCTCTGTGTTCCCCGCCTTTCTGGCTGTTGCCCTTGCCCTCGGCAAAAGCCAGTGGTGCTGCGACCAGCGCAGCGGCGATGACGGCAATAATTTTTTTGTTCATGTGTTTTTCCTCGCAATGATTGTTAAGACATGAACAATTTGACCAGACCCGCACGTAAAAATGCGTAGTGGTCCGGTAAAGAATTGTTAACACTGCAGGTTCGCTTCAAGGCCCAGCTGCGGTAATCTGCCGACAACGGGGGCGCAACCAGATGCTTGGACTGATTTACAGTGTACTGTTGCTACTGACCGGGGCCGCGCTGATCGGCGGCCTCATGAGCTGGCGCACCCTGGCCAGGGTAAAATACCTGGAACGGGCCCTTGAACAGCTGCGTCGGGAGGCCCTGCAGACCCGCTCCGCTGTCAGCACCCGAGCGGACGCCCCCGCAGAGTCAACGGCGCCAGTGGAGCAGCCCACCACCGCGGTCCCCCCACAACAACCCGGCGAGCAAGCGGAACCCGCCGCCGGGGGTGACACGGCACCTCCGGGAGCACCGTCGGCAATCGTTCTGCTGGTCACTAATTTACGTCAGAACTGGATGATCTGGCTAGGCGGTCTGTGCGTCGCGCTGGCCGGGATCTTCCTGGTAAAATACAGTATCGATGCCGGCCTGCTGGGGCCATCCGCCAGAATCATTTTTGCCTGCGGAACCGGTATCGGCCTGCATGCCCTGGCCGAGTGGCTGCGCCTGCGCACCGGTGAAAGTCATCCGGCATTTGCCGCGCTGGCCGGCGGCGCCAGTATTACGCTTTACGCGGCCATGCTGGCGGCGCTGCATCTTTACCAATTACTGGCGCCCGGCACCGTCTTCGTGCTGTTGGCCCTGATCGCGCTGGCCACCATGGCACTGGCGCTACGGCATGGGCCTGTGCTCGCCATCATCGGTATTCTGGGCGCCTACACCGTACCGATACTGGTTGCTAATCAGCAGGGCGACATCATCAGCTCGCTGATCTACAGCACCATCATCAGTGCCGCCGCGCTGTTGCTGCTGCGGCAGGTATACCGGCCCTGGCTCTGGTGCGGCATGCTGGCAGGCGCGCTGGGCTGGTGGCTGATTTCCTTTGCCAACATAGAGGCCACAGCCGTACGCGGCTACTACCTTGCCGTACTGGCCTACAGCCTGCTGGCTATACCCTGTCGCAATTGGCTGCTAACAGGCTCGCCAGGCAGTCACCCCGCCACCGGCACCATCACTATAAAGCTGCTGCAACAACGATCGGTCAGCTTGCCACTGATTACCCTGTCCATGCTGCTGGTCACTGTCGCGGCGGCGATATCGATCGGCCACGACGGCTTTTCCGGCGATGCCCTGTTGCGCTGGGCGCCCCTGGTGGTGGTCTGCTTACTGGCGGGCAGAGCCCATCAATCACTGGCGGTGCTGCCCTGGTTGTCCCTGTTCAGCCAGTGGTTCGCCTGGCTGTATAGCGCGGTAGAGCGAATCGGTGACCAATGGCAGTTGCAGGAGCTAGCTGCCGGGACGGGACGGGATTTCCTTTGGTTCGCTCTGGCTATGAGCACTCTCTACAGTGGGCTGGCACTCTGGTTGGGGCGGGGCCAACCCTTCTCCAACCTGCGCGGGTCGCTGGTCGCCCTGGCACCGGTCTGCTGGTTGGCGCTCGCCTACCTGCTGGTCACAGACCTCTCCAGCATCTGGCAATGGAGCCTGGTTAGCCTGACGCTGGGTCTGGTCTACATCATCCTGTCGCAGCGCAGTCTCAGGCACAGCGGCGGCACCGGCGACGCGATCTGGTTGATTCTGGCCGCCCATCTGGCCTACTCACTGGCAGTGGCGATGTTTTTCCGCGAGGCGACCCTGACCCTGGCGCTTGCTACCCAGCTTATCTCACTGACCTGGTTGATCAGGCGTTTTGATCTTCACAATCTCGACTGGCTGGTAAAGGCAGTATTAGCCCTCATCGTCACCCGGTTGACCTTGAACCCCTGGCTGCTGAGTTACCCGACCGACCTGCACTGGTCGCTATGGACCTACGGCGGAGCAACGGCCTGTTGCATGGTGGCCTCACGACTGACTCGCCCGGATGCGAAACTGAAGCTCTGGCTGGAGGCGGTCAGCCTGCAGCTGTTCGTGTTGTTCGTGGCGGCTGAAACGCGCTATCAATTGTATGACGGTGAGATTTTCCGGCCCGAGTATTCACTGACGGAAGCGGCGATTAACACGGCACTGTGGGCAGGCGTGGGTTTGATTTACCACTACCGGGCGCAGATCAGTGACTACCTTAATGGCCTGTATTCCGTGCTGGCGCAGATTCTGCTGCTGATGGGACTGGTCAACTACCTGCTGGTACTGACCTTGCTCAACCCTTTGTGGAGTGGCGCGCTCAGTGTCGGCAGCCAGCCTTTGGCCAACCTGCTGTTGCTGGCTTATGGCGTACCGCCACTACTGGCACTACTCGCCTGGCGCTTCTATCAGCCCCGGTTTCGCCGCCTAGCTGCCATCGTGGCGGCAGTTGGGGGACTGATTTTTATCAGCATGGAGATACGTCACCTGTGGCAGAAGGGCTTGCTGGATATCGACCTGCCGACCTCGGATGGCGAACTGTATACCTACTCGGCGGTCTGGCTGGTGCTGGCGGT
>CALJFL010000020.1 GCA_938074135.1 uncultured Halieaceae bacterium
TGAACCAAAGGCCTTGGGATTGTTCTTGAAAACGGGACTGAAGCCCGTGAGTTCCTCAAGGTAGCCGCACCACTCCTCGATGCTGGTGCGCTCGGAGCCTCCGAAATTAACCGTGGTCACCTCGGATGTTGCCGCGGCCAGCAATTTGGGTAACTTCTCCAGATAATCGTCCACGTGCAGCAGGTTGTAGTAGTTGGGCGCCTCCGGATGCAGGTCGATCGGTATGCCCTGCTCCATCATCAGCAGATGAAAAAATGGCCAGCCGCCATTGTCGCCGTAGGGCACACTCAGGCGTGCAATCGTTGTCGGGATATCGAACTGGTGAGCGACGAACCGGCAGACGGTCTCCGCTGCAATCTTGCTGATACTGTAGGTTGGGAACATGACCCGGTGGTTGTCACCGAGCGGGGCATCTTCGGCCAGCGGCGCGTGTCCGGCATATTCATAAACGGCGGTGGAGGACAGGTGCAGGAAGGCGCTTGCCTTGCGACAATGCAACATCAGGCGACCAACGCCCTCGCCATTGGCGGCCAGGTCGTAATCAAAGTTGCCGCTTTTGACCACGGCAAAGTTGAGCACATAGTCAAAATCGTCGGGCAGCCCGCTCAGCCCATCGGGGTCAGCCAGATCAGCAACAAGACAGGTCGCACCCAGCGACTCCATTTCCGCCTTGTCTTCAGGCTTGCTGAACCGGGCCAACACATAAACGTCAGCCACCGGTGCCCACGCTGCAACGACCGGCCGGGCGACTTGCCCGGTGGGGCCGGTAATCAATATTTTTTTGCCGGCTATCGCGACTGGATCCAGGGACATACTGCGCTCACAACTGAGGGGGAATCGCGGATTTTAATGCTGCTATTGGCAGGGTTAATCACTCATACGAGGTATTTAACGGTCGGGGCCGCCCACCCGATAGGCCTCGGAAATCTGCTCAGGCCCGGTTACTGTGCAGTTCAGGTCTTTTAACAGACCATCGCGCAGACTGTACACCAGGCCGTGTACAGACAGGGACTGACCCCGCGCCCAGGCATTTTGGGCAATCGTCGTGTGGCAGACATTAGCGACCTGAGAAGTAACATTGAGTTCACAGAGCAGGTCAACGCGTTGTTCCCCCTCAGGTAGCGTCTCAATCCGCTCGCGATTGTGGCTGAGCACGTCCTTGATATTGCGCAACCAGTTATCAATCAGCCCATTGTCCGCATTTTCATAAGCCGCTTTCACGCCGCCGCAACCGTAATGCCCAACCACGATGACGTGCTTGACCTTGAGCACATCGATCGCGTATTGCAATACCGTAAGGCAATTAAAATCGGTGTGAGCGACCACGTTGGCTACGTTGCGATGAACAAATATTTCACCGGGATCAAGACCGACGATCTGGTTGGCCGGGACCCGACTGTCTGAGCAGCCTATCCACAAGTACTCGGGACTTTGCTGACCAGCCAGTTTCTCGAAAAACAGAGGATCCGCTTGCTTGACCTCGTCGGCCCAGTTGCGGTTATTGGCGAACAGGTCTTCCAGACCTTCCATCGGCTTTATCCCCATGCCTTACACCATCAACGTACTGAGGCGTCCGATCGTCACCTTGTTGCCACCGGCACTGAGGGATGCCTCAACGGCCTTGCGGGCCTCGGCTTCCATCTGCTTGGCCAATTGCGCCATATCTACGGCCGGGAATTGCTGGGGATCCCAGGTCATCACCCCAATACTGAGCGTAACCTCAAGCACAGCGCCGCGACCGTCATCAATGGCGAAACCTTCGATGTCATTACGCATGCGCTCGGCAATGTCATGGCCTAGCGCCTCTCCACTACCGGGAATGAGCACAGCCAGCCCGGCATCAGACAAGCGCGCCATATAATCTGTTGCCCGCAGGTCGGACGAAATTCTCTCGGCAACTTTTTTCATCACGAACTGGCCAGTGACCTTGCCGTAGTGAACGTACAGCTCCTCGTAATCATCGATAGCCATCATCAGCACGGTAACCGGATCATCAGCCCGACGAGCCCGGGCAATCTCCCTGGCGATATCTTTTTCAAAGCCGCGCAGATTACTGATATGAGTGAGCGGGTCCAGCATGGTCAGTTGTGACACCTGCTGGCGGGCAACGGCATTTTTGAAACAGATAGACACAACCGAAGCCAGATGTGCGATTACGTCTTCCTCGGCCTCTCCCCGCGCCAGCGTGGCATCCATCAGACCGCAGTGATAGCTACCCATCAGGCGGCCGGAATCCATCATTGGCATCAGCAGCGCATATTCGACCCCGTGATCCGTCTTCAGAACTTCGAACATCCGCGAATCGGTTGCATCGACCAGGGTGATATCCGGCTCCAGGTCGTACAGTTCCTGCATATCAAACACATCGTTATGCAACTGCAGTTGGTTGCCGTATCGCTGTGCGCCGCTGATCAGGCCAGCCAGCACATCCTCGGGATCGTATAACCAGAGTTCGGCGTTACGGAAATTGAAATGGCGAGGCATGCTAACCAGTAGAACTTCCACCAGCGCCTGCAGGTCCGTGGCCTCCATCAGCATGAGTTCCATCTGCTGGGTCTGCAGATAAAAATAACGGTTAACGGTAACAGTCTGGCTTAGCCGGCGCTCGCGGATTTCGGCACTGGACTCAACCGGAGGGGCGCCCTCTATTTCTTCCGTTTCAGGCCCCGCTGTACCGTATTCATTAGCCATTGGCTACTCTCTGGATTCGCATGGTTCGCTTGACGACGAACTCGAATTTATTGGAATCCAAGTGTAAGCGGCCTATACTTGCGATGCAAACCTGAGGGGTGGCTAAGCCTGAGACGCCAAATCGGCGAACCCTTTGAACCTGATCCGGTTAGAACCGGCGTAGGGATAGGTGTATTCCCCGATTCCAGCGTTGTTTTCACCCCGGTTCATCACCTTGATGCGCAACGTTGGAGTGCACTGTGAAACGAACCACCGCCCTATTAATGAGCTGCTTGTGCATCGCCGCCGTGCAGGCCGAGCCCAGCACCATCACCGATATCCTGGTAACAGCAGAATTCCGCGACACTCCGCTGCAGCAACAGGGCGCCAGTACCAGCGTACTGACAGGCAATGAGCTGCAATTACGTGCCGCCCAGCACCTTGAAGATGTGCTCAACGTGGCGCCCAATGTGAACTATGCCAGTGGCGCATCGCGTGCCCGCTTCTTCCAGATTCGCGGCGTCGGCGAACGCAGCCAATTTATTGAGCCCCTGAACCCCTCTATCGGCTTCATTATCGACGGTATCGACTTCAGTGGCCTGGGCACCGCGGGAACACTATTCGATGTGGAGCAAATTGAAATTCTTCGCGGCCCACAGGGCACCTTGCACGGCGCCAACGCACTGGCTGGCCTGATCAATGTCACCACAATGGCACCGCAGGAGGAACCGGCATTGACGGTAGAGGCCACCGCGGCCGACTACGGCACCTGGAGCGCCGGCATCACCGGCACCGGACCATTGATTGCCGACCGCTTGCTGTACCGCCTGGCAGTGAACGTTTATGAGAGCGACGGCTTTATCGAAAATGACTATTTGGGCCGGGATGACACCAACAATCGGGATGAAACGAGTGTTCGCGGCAAGTTGCGCTGGCTGTTGAGTAATTCCGACACTCTGGACCTGACGCTTCTGTATACCGACATCAATAACGGCTATGACGCTTTCTCACTGGACAACCGTCGTAACACGCTATCGGACCAACCGGGCAAGGACACGCTGGATTCCACCGCGCTCGGCCTGCAGTGGCAGCGCAGCGGCGACCGGATAAGCACAGAGGCATCACTGAGTCTGGCCACCACCGAAACCGACTATGGCTATGACGAGGACTGGAGTTTCGTCGGCATTGCCCCAGGCTTGGAGTACTCCTCCTTCGACCTGTATCAACGCGAGCGCGACAGCTACAGTGCAGAATTGCGCTTGCTGTCCACTGAGCCCGTCATGTTGGCCGGCCTTAGCAGCGACTGGGTAGCCGGCATTTACTACCTCGGTGACCGCGAAGACCTCCAGCGCAGTTACACCTACCTCGAGCAGGATTTCAGCAGCACCTACGATACCGACACGCTCGCCGCCTTCGGCCAACTGGATACCGCGCTGACCGACCAATTCACCCTGGTGACAGGGCTTCGGCTGCAGCGCCGGGAAACTGATTACAGCGACAATAACGAGGTCAGCGATGATCCCGGGGAAACACTCTGGGGTGGCAGGCTGTCACTCGAATACACGCTGGACGCGAATCGACTGTTGTATGCTGGCGTCTCGCGTGGCTACCGCGCCAACGGCGTCAATGCCGGCATTCTGGCCAGCGCTGGCATAAGCGATGACCCGGATATCATCGCCGGACTGGCGAGACTGTCCACCTATGATGAGGAGTCGCTGCTCAATTATGAATTGGGCTTCAAGGCCAGCATGCTCGACAACAGCTTGCGCACGCGGCTGGCGGTCTTCTATATGGATCGCAGCGACCAGCAGGTCAAGGGCTCACTGGTCATCCCCAGGAGCGATGGCAGCACGGCCTTCATCGACTACACCAGCAATGCCGCCGAGGGTATCAACTATGGGCTGGAGCTGGAGCTGGATTGGCAGGCCAGCGATAGACTATCGCTATACGCCAATCTGGGCCTGCTGGAGACTGAGTTCGACAAGTACATTAACGCTGACGGCGAGGACTTGTCGGGCAGGGAGCAGGCGCATGCACCAGCCTACCAGTACGCCGCGGGCGGCCAGCTCGACGTTGGCGCGGGCTTTTACCTGCGCATGGATTTTGAGGGCAAGGACGACTTTTTCTTTTCCGACCGCCACGATGTCAAATCACCCTCCCAGGAGTTGTTACACATGCGTCTGGGTTACATCGCCGATAACTGGTCACTGGCCTTATGGGGGCGCAACCTGACCGACGAAGACTACTATGTGCGTGGATTCGGCAGCTTTGGCAACGACCCGCGCAAGGAATATATTGTCGAACCCTACTACCAATTTGGTGAACCCCGGTTAGTAGGGGTCAGTGCCACTTACCAGTTCTGAAACAAGGGAAAAATCATGAAACTTACCGCAGAGCTAAGCCTTTATCCGCTGGCCGAGGATTACATCCCGGTCATCCGCACCTTCATTGAAAAAGCGCGCGAGCACGGTGACATGGACATTGTGACCAACGCCATGAGCACCCAGATATGTGGTGATTACGACCGGGTGTTTGCCCTGGTCCGTCAGGAACTAAAGAGCAGCTACAAAACATTCGGCAAGCAGGTGCTGGTCTGTAAGTTCATCCCCGGGGAACTGGCCATTACCCAGTGACAGACGGCGCACCGTCTACCCTGATTGCAGAGGCTCTGCAGCAAATGTCAGGCATCGAACTGACCGCGGTGCTGCTTGGCATCGCCTACCTGTTGCTGGCCATGCGCGAGAGCCTGTGGTGCTGGTATGCGGCCCTGGTAAGCACTGCCCTGTTTCTTTACCTGTTCTGGCAGGTCAACCTGCTTATGGAATCGGCCCTGCAAGTCTATTACATCGCTATGGCGGTCTATGGCTGGTGGCACTGGCGACACGGCGGAGCCGATCACGAAACGCTGACCATTTCACGCTGGCCGCTACGCAATCACCTGATTGCAATCGGGGTAGTGTCGCTGGCGGCACTCACCAGCGGAACACTGCTATCCCAAAATACTGATGCAGCGCTACCCTACCTCGATTCCTTTACCACCTGGGGCAGCATCGTCACCACCTGGATGGTCGCGAGAAAAATTCTGGAAAACTGGTTGTACTGGCTGGTCATCGACAGTGCGTCAATCTACCTGTACCTCGACAGAGAGCTGTACCTGACTGCCGCATTGTTTGCGGTTTACCTGGTGATTGTTATTTTCGGCTACTTCCAATGGTTACAACACTACCGCGCCCGGTCCAGCTGAAGCTGGAACAGACCCTGGCCCAGTGGCAGCACTGGCAACTGCCCGCACCCCTGCCCGAGCGGCCGACAGTTGTCACCCTACTGGGTGACGGGCTGAGTAACTACAGTGTCCAGGTTGCCAGCGGCGACCTGCACTTTGTGGTGCGGGTCGACGGCATCATTCCCAGCCAGCACGGGCTCAACCGTCAAATCGAGTGGCGGGCGCTGAGCAATGCAGCGGCTGCCGAACTTGCACCAACGCCCCGCTACTTCAATCCCGACCTTGGCACACTGGTCTGCGACTTCCTGCCCCCGGATGCTCGCCAAACTCAGGAGCTTGCTGGCATAGCGCAACTGGCCAGGGCGATTCACCAACTGCCAGCACTGCACCACCGCCTGGATCTCAGGGAAAGGCTCTCGCGCTACGAAAAGCAGGCCCTGCAGCAGGCGCATCCCGCACTGCGACAGATCATGCAATGCCAACATAGCATCGGTCAGCTGCTGGCGGACCTGGAGACCAGGAAAGGCACACCCGTGTGTTGCCACAACGATCTGCTAGGGGCTAACCGGTTGCGCAGTGGCGGCAGACTATGGGCACTGGACTGGGAGTACTGCGCGATGGGTAGTCCATGGTTCGAGCTGGCGGTAATCAGCTGCGGGGAAAACTATTCGCCCAAGGACAATGAGGCGCTGGCGTGCGCTTATCTATCGCGCGTTCCCACAAGGCAGGAACTTGCAGACTTTGCCGCCTATTGCTGCGTCTATCGCTATCTGGAATTACTGTGGTATCTGCGCAGAGAAACCAGCCCTACCGCGACTGATATCGATAACAGGCTGGCGGCACTGGTCCTCGCCCTCGGTAAGGTCGGCGCCTAGTCGCGAAAATTACTGAACTGCAATGGGGCACCGAAATCTCCCTCTCGCAGCAGCGCTATCACCTGTTGCAGATCATCGCGTTTCTTACCATTAACGCGCACCTGGTCGCCCTGAATCTGGGCCTGCACCTTGAATTTGGCGTCCTTGATGGCTTTCACAATTGACCTGCACTCGGCGCTATCCAGGCCGTGGCGAAGCTGCACGGTCTCCCTGACCTGCTTACCTGTGGTGACCATGTCGCCGATATCCATTGCACCGGGATCGATATGGCACTTAATAAGCGCACTGCGCAACATATCCTCCATCTGGGTGACCTGGAACTCCGCCTCAGCGGTAATGACAACGGTTCGCTCGTCACGGTCGAAAGAGGCGTCGACTCCCTTGAAATCAAACCTGTTAGCCACCACCCGACCCGCCTGGTCGACAGCATTGGTGAGCTCATGCAGGTCCACTTCCGATACAACGTCGAATGATGGCATAGTGGGATTCCAGATCGGTCCAAATTCGGGATGCCCATAGTAATGGCAGTATCCGCTTTAACCAAGACCCAAAGAGATAGTCGCTGGCATGTGCTGGGGGCTGGATCAGTTGGCTCTCTTTTCGCCGCCTACCTGCAAGGTGCGGGCGCCGGGGTGACCTTGTTGCCACGGCAGTCCGCCGACCAGGGCAAGCGAATCATTGAGAACGGACCCGCCAGCGGAGAGTATAGATTCGACCGCTCGGCGCCCTGTGAAGATCAGCCAATCGATTTGCTGCTGGTAACGACCAAAGCCTATGACGTCACCGAGGCCCTGCAGTCCATAGCTCATCGTTTACAGCGCGATTGCGCTATTGTTTTGCTGGTTAACGGCATGGGCCTCCCGTCGGAGCTAGCGGCTGTGAATCTGCCCGGCAAGCTCTATTTCGCCACCACCACGGAGGGCGCCTATCGCGAAAGCGATAATCGCCTGACCCATGCCGGCACGGGTGTAACCCGGGTTGGCCGCCAGGGCGAGGCGCCCCCGGCTTGGTTTGGTCTTTGGCAAGAAGCGATTAACCGCTGCCATTGGGATACCGATATCGAATCTGCCCTTTGGCTCAAACTCGCGATCAACTGCGCCATCAATCCGCTGACCGCCCTGCACAATTGTTACAACGGCGAACTGGCCGAGGCACCGGCATTGCGCGAGCGGGTCAGCGTGCTGTGCGCAGAAATTGCCGCTGTGGCGCAGGCCGCTGGTTACGATCAACTGGCCAACGAGCTGGAAGACCAGGTGTTCGCGGTCATTCGCGGTACGGCGGACAACCGATCCTCAATGTTGCAGGACCTGCGGGCAGGACGCCGAACCGAAATTGACTATCTGACTGGCTACCTGGTGCGCTTGGCAGGTGAACTCGATATACCAGTACCCATGAATCTGGAGCTATTGAAGGAAATCAAAACCCATGAATGAGCTGACCCTGACAAGCGGCGTGGTCGGACCGATAATACTGGCCTGCATTGCCGTTCCGGCTTTGGTGGCAAGCGATTTCAGGCAGTTTCGTGCGGGTCGCTTCCTGTTCAAACCCCTGGCAGCGCTGGCGTTTATCTGGCTGGCGCTCGTTCTGGGTGCAACGCAAAGCGTGTATGGGCAGTGGCTGTTGGCCGGCCTGCTGTGCTGCCTGCTTGGTGACCTGTTGCTGATGCCCGATCACAGCGGAAGCTTCCTCGCTGGCCTGTTCGCGTTCCTGACCGGACACCTCCTTTACATGGTAGCTTTCGCGCAGCTCGGTGATGCCTGGCAGATAATGATGATGATTAGCGTTCCAGCCTTGCTCTTGCTCGTTCTGGCTGCGCGCTGGTTATTACCTCATGTTCCGCAGCCCATGAAAGTTCCCGTCAGCTGTTACATCGTTGTGATTACCGGCATGCTGCTCGCAGCCGGCTTGACCGGAGATCAACTCGCGGGGGTGCTCATCATCACCGGCGCCTGGGGCTTCGCCTTGTCTGACCTGGCAGTAGCACGGCAGCGTTTTGTCGCACCGGCGCGCATCAATGGCTTATGGGGAACCCCGCTTTATTTTGGTTCGCAAATGCTGATTGCCGGCTCGCTGGCACTGCTATAGCACGCTTACCGGGAGTAAAGCGCCCGGGTCGCATCATCAATAACATCCCGCCAATGGGCCAGCGCATCACCCGGCAGCAGCGTGGCCTGCTGACGCCGGCGCTCATTGCGCCCTTCGCGAGCCAGCTCCAGCAGGCACAACTGGGCATTACAGCGCAAGGCGATAACCAGGCTCTCGTCGCTAACATTTTCCGGAGCAGCGGCGATCGTAGACAACGTGGTCACAGGACCTGCTTCCGCGCTGACAAAAGTTGCTGTCGCCAGGATCTTTCCGGCCGCCGCCAGAACCTCGGCCTGCAGCCAGGTGGCGTTGACAGGCTCTGGCGCCGCCGAGGGCTTGCTAATCACGATCACCGGCTCGCTGACCTGCACCCGCAGCGGTGACCTTATCACCGCCCAGCCGACGATCACGGTCAGGGCTAAAACCAGGGCGACACTGCCTGCAACACGCCACTGGCGCCAAGCAACAGGCAAAGCCTCTGTCAAATCACTACCGGGGTCGGTGCTATCAAAGGTTGTGAATGCTGTCTCCAAGCCGGCTGTTTCTCGACGAAACCAAGGTCGCGCTTCGTCGAGCAGCGAATCACCAAGGCCCACTGGCATAGTGCGACGCACTGCACGCAGTACCCGTCGCACCTCGTGTGTGTTCGCTGGCCGCTGCTCTGGCGAGGGTCTAAGCAGCGCTTCAATCAGGGCATGCAACTCGGCATTGATCGCAGTACCGTCAACCGCAAGATCCGGAACGATCGCGGTACCTGTCTGCAACCCTTGCGTATCGAGACGACCGTCACGAAAGTAGGGATGTTCGCCGCTGAGCATGCGGAACATAAGACAACCCAGCGCAAAAAGATCGGCGCGGATGTCCAGCGCATCGCCGCGCAACTGTTCTGGAGATATGGCACTGGCGCTACCCGCACTGACATCAGCGCTGGCTGCGCTGTCGCGCGCGATCCCGAAATCGGTAAGCTTTGCTCGCCCGTCCTGGGTAATTAATACATTGGCGGCCTTCACATCACCGTGCACGATGCCCTGTCGACGGGCACCAGCCAATGCGGAGGCCAGGTCAGAGGCGACCGACAGGATGCTGGGCTGGGACAGATTGGTAACCGTCAGAAGTTGTTCCAGATCACAACCGGGAACGTATTCCATCACCAGTGCCAGATAAGGCGGCACCACTACAACATCGTAGATTTTCACCAGGTGCGGACTGTCGAGGGTAGCAACGGTCCTGGCTTCTCTGACTAACTGTTTACGTGCCACCCGCGAGCGTGGCCGGGACAGAAGTTTGATCGCAACACGCCGACGCAGGCGGTCGTCATAGCCCAGATAGACCCTGCCCTGTCCACCTCGGCGAATCAGTTCGATCAATCGATAGGGCCCTATACGATCGCCCTCAATGCCGGGGATCGAGAGTCCCATTAATCTCCGGGCCGGCGCTCCGGCGGCCGGCGCTCCGGCGGCCGGCGTTCCGGCGGCTCGCGCAGCCGGCCGCGCAAGGCCTGCGGCGATACTTTCAGTTGCTGCGCCGTCGCTGCCAGATCACCTGCGCAGCGTTCCATCGCCGCCAGTAACTCGGCCATTGGAATATCCGCAGCCAGGCGCAAATCACGGGATTTTTCGATGTGACGATAAACCGACTGCCGAGAAATCCGCAGGGTTCTGGCCACCTCGGCAACCTGATAATTGGCAGCCATCAGAGCAGCATCCAATTCGACCGGACTAACAGAGCTGGCTCCCGTAACCTCCTTGTCATCGTTTTCTCGCTCAGCCCGTTCCGGGGTTAGCGCGGCCACCAGTTCGGCGGGCACCGCCAGCGTATCGTCACAGGCGTGGACCAACTGGCGAAGCCGATTGGCCAGCTCGCGGATATTTCCAGGCCAGTGATAGCGCAGCAACAGGTGAAAAAGTTCTGCCCACAGCGCGGTAGCGGTCTCGGGACTGCCAAGGCGCGGCAACAGCGGCTGCTTGCCCTGTTCCTCGCATATCTCCAGCAACAATGCCCGGGCCAGTTCGCCCAGATCCTCGCGATGATTGCGCAGCGGCTTGAGCCGGATCTCGCAGGCGCCCAATCGATGGCGCAAGGCGGTCTTGAATCCACAATTGTCGGCATCGAGGTCGGCGTCGGTCGCCGAGACAATACGTACATCCACTTTCCGCGTCGGCCCGCCAACCGGTTGGATTTCGCGCTGCTGCAATGCCCGTAACAGTTGGGCTTGAATTTCCGCAGGAGTATCACCCACCTCATCGAGGAACAGGGTGCCCCCCTCTGCCTGCTCAAAGTAACCGCGGGCGGCACCGGTGGCACCGGTGTAGGCCCCCTTGGCATTGCCAAACAGCAGAGTTGGAGCGAGGCCCTGGGGTATCGCCGCCATGTTGACTGTCACCAGAGGTGCGTTGCCTCTTGCACTGGTCTTATGTAGCGCCTGTGCCACCAGTTCCTTACCCGTCCCGGTCTCACCGAGAATCAACACATCGTCACCCGAACGGGCCGCCCTGGCGATCTGCGAGCGCAGGGCATTCATATAAAAACTACTGCCTACCATAGCACTAGCAACCGCACTGGCATCCTGCACCGTGGCCGCAGCTGTCACCGTTCGACGCAGTAGCAAAACCACCCCGTGCGCCAGGAAAATGGCAATACCTTCACGGGCATCGGCGGCGGAAAATGTTCTTGGGGCCACCAGTTCACTACCCTCGACGCGGCACCGGCAGGCCCCTTCACAACGGCTCAATGTTAAGCCGTCGCCAAGCAAACGAATATTTACTGCTTCCCGGCTGACATGTCGATCCTGCAGGGGCAGCCCGCCTTGAGCAGGCCCGGCAGCGGGGAGTTTGAACAGTGGACTGTGCCGACCGACCTGCATCTGGCTGTCACCGATCGGCAAGGTCGCCGCAGCACCGATAAGAGATGGGTCAGGGTGGAAAACTATGGTTAGAACCAGGCGCTCTGCCGGTGCGGATCGCGACAGGCTGGTAATAACAGAAGGCAGTGTAGGCTCTGCTGGCGTATCAGTCGACATTGTCAGAAATCAGGGTCCGGGCGCAAACGGGTACCGCTTCATCTAGCCTAGCAGCTTATGGAGAAAACGCCCGTCTGCTGGTCACAACTGATGGAACGGTGCGACAAACCAGGATGTCTAGAGCAGCAGCTCCAGCAGGGATGCCACCAAAAGCCAGCAGGCCGCGCTACGCACCAGCAGGCTTGCCAGCTCCCGAACTTCTTCAGCGGCAGCAGTACCAAATGACTCGGCAGGCACCTCCACAGCTGCCCTTGATCCAACAAGGGCGCTGCGACCGACCGACTGCAACAAGTCCTCCGCTGCTATGCCGGAGCCGGGAGCCACGCCGGCCAGGGCAGCGCGACTGCCGACAAAGTCACCCGCCAGGGCAAAGGTCAATGCCAGCAAACGGGCTGGCACCCAATCGGCCACCGACAGGCACCGACCAGCCATCTGGGCATGGTCGTTGTTAGCGGCCATCTGTAGCAGGCGATAGGCAAGAGCTGCAGCCGGCCCGAGCAACAAAAAATAGAAGACCACGGCAAACCAGCGCTGGTAGCCTTCATAGAATAATGCCTGCTGAACCTTCTGATGTAGGGCTGCGGGGTCGGTGACCTCTTCGCTATCGTCTATACGAGGCAGTTCCGAACGCAGATACAACCAGGCACCCTCGAAATCACCGTTGAGGCAATAGCGACAATAGCGCTCAATCACGGTGGCAAAGTCACTGCGACCAAAGCAATACAATAAGAGCGCAGCTGCCACAGCGATCCACAGTAGCCCGAATAATAACGGCCGCAGAAGATCCAGCAGCAATACTGCCCCGAGGACCGGGACGCCAATCAGCAGGGCAAAGGCAGGCCAGCCACTCATTCCGGAACCCTGAACCCTGCCAGACCAGTAGCGAAACCAGTTGTCGTGGCGTGCTGCTTCCGGGTTGCCCCAAACCTGTAGAAGAACCACCGCAATGATCAGCGCCAGAAAACTCATACACCTGCCTCCATGGTTGCCATTTCCGCCCGGTAGCGGTCCCAGTCAAATGCCGGCCCTGGATCAGTCTTGCGGCCAGGGGCTATATCACTATGACCAGCAATACGTTTGCTGGACAGCTCTGGATAGGCATCGATCAGGGCGACTGTGACGCGGGCAAGTACTTCATACTGTGCGGCGCTATATGGCTCATCATCCGTCCCCTCAAGTTCAATACCGATACTGAAATCATTGCAGTTATTACGACCATCATAGCAAGACTCACCGGCATGCCAGGCACGGTCATCGCAACTGACAAACTGAACCAGTTCACCACTGCGCTTGATCAGCAGATGAGCCGACACCTCGAGACCACGGATCTCATCGAAATAGGGGTGTTCATCCCAGTTCAGGCAATTGGTAAAAAGTTGTTCGATACAGTTGCCGCTGTAGTCGCCCGGGGGCAGGGAAATGTTGTGCACAACAAGCAACCCCGGGGTACAGCCCGGTGGGCGCGGGCCATAGTTGGGCGAAGGTACGCGCCTGGCACCCGACAGCCAGCCCTGTTCGATGGAATAGTCCATAGTTGCTCTCCCCCGCCTCATCATAATCGACAGCGGGCTAGGTGCTCAATGAGACTTTTACGGGGCTGCAAGCCGCCGGCGTCTGCTGCTACAATTCCCGCCCGCCTGCCAAACATGAGATGTGAGCTTGCCAACAGAGTCGCCAAACACCGTCGACGCCCAGATCATTGCGGATAATGTGCGCGCGGCAATCGCCGAAGACGTGGGCAGTGGCGATATCAGCGCCCAACTCATTCCCGCCGATGCCCAGGGCAGCGCCACCATCATTACCCGCGAAGACGGCGTACTGTGTGGCCGAGCCTGGGCGACCGCCGTATTTGCCGGAATCGAGCCGCAGATTACACTCAGCTGGCTTGCTGCAGACGGCGAGCCTATCGCCGCCGGCCAGACCCTGGTGCAACTGAACGGGCCGGCGCGGGGCTTGTTGACCGGTGAGCGGGCGGCGCTGAATTTCCTGCAGTTATTATCCGGCACCGCCACGATATGCCAGCGCTACGCCGATCTGGTGGCCGACACACCGGTAAGGCTACTCGATACCCGCAAGACCATACCGGGCCTGCGACTGGCGCAAAAATACGCGGTCACCTGCGGCGGCTGTTGGAACCATCGGATCGGCCTGTACGACGCTTTCCTGATCAAGGAAAACCACATCATGGCCTGCGGTGGTATCGCCGCCGCGGTGTCCGCTGCACGCGAACTCGCCCCCGGTAAGCCCGTCGAGGTGGAAGTGGAATCGCTTTTGGAGTTGGACGAAGCTCTGACGGCGGGGTGCGAACGGGTGATGCTGGACAACTTCTCGCTGGCGGATATGCGCGCTGCCGTGACGACGGTGGCTGGCCGCCTGGAACTGGAGGCCTCCGGCAATGTCACGAGCGACACCCTTCGCCCCATTGCAGAAACCGGCGTCGACTATATCTCTATCGGCGCGCTGACCAAGGATTGCAAAGCACTGGATCTGTCGATGCGTCTGCAGTAACCGCCGACACCTTCTGTGCTCAGAGCAAGGCTTCGCGACTGACCAGCACCCCGTTATTATCGGCGTAGATGTAATCTCCGGGCAGGATATCCACACCGCCGAAGCTCACCGGGATATCACGCTGGCCAACGCCGAGTTTTTCCGTCTT
>CALJFL010000021.1 GCA_938074135.1 uncultured Halieaceae bacterium
AGCCGATGGCGAGGTGGTGCTGTTACTGCACGGCCAGCCCGCCTGGAGCTATCTTTACCGTCACATGATCCCACCGCTGGTGGAGGCTGGTTTCAGGGTGATTGCACCCGACCTGGTAGGCTTTGGCCGCTCGGACAAGCCAACCCGGATCGAGGACTACACCTACGCCCGCCACGTGGCCTGGATGAGTGATTGGTTGACCCAGCTTGATCTTCAAGGTATCACCGTATTCTTCCAGGACTGGGGTAGCCTGATAGGGCTCCGCCTCGTCACAGCGTTTCCCGAGCGTTTTTCGCACGTTGTGCTTTCGAACGGCGGTCTGCCCGCTGGGCCTATACCGGAAGATTTTATTGCGCCCCTGCGTGAAGCCTACAAAACTCTGCCGGTGGTTCCCGCCGCTGACCTGGATGCACGATTCCGAGACACCTCGGGCCTTCCGGGCTTCCTCTACTGGCGCAAGTTCTGCGCCGAAAGCCCCCAGGCACTGCATCCCGGTAACTTCCTGCACTTGATCGGCAAAGCGAAACCCCTCACAGAGGCAGAGCAGGCGGCGTTCAATGCGCCGTATCCGGATGAAACTTATCTCGCGGGAGTGCGGCGTTTTCCCTCGCTTCTCCCATTGTTTTCGGATGAACCGGAGGTGGAGGAGAGCCGTGCTGCCTGGCAGGTGCTGGAACAGTTCGACAAACCTTTCATGCTGGCCTTTGCCGACGACGATCCGGTGACGGCCAGAATGGGACAACCGTTCCTGGATAAGGTGCCGGGTTGCCAGGGTGTTGAACACAGAACAATAGCCCCGGCAGGGCACTTCGTTCAACAGGACCAGCCCGAACAATGCATCCAGGCCATTCTGGATATCACCAGTCAGTAATTGGGGACAGACCCCAATTAGTAAGAAGGAGCTACTAATGGATACACGCTTTACAGAGGACGAACTCGCTTTCCAGGCCGAGGCGCGGCAGTTTTTTGCCGAAGTGCTGGACGATGACCTGAAAGCCATGTTGCACGGTGCCGAGGCATCGACGCAACTCGAGGAAGGTATGGTTGAGTACCAGCGCCGCCTGAATGCAAAGGGTTGGATGGCACCTGGCTGGCCGGTAGAGTACGGTGGACAGGACTGGAGTATGACCCAGCACTTTATCTTCAATGCCGAGCGCGGCAAGGCCGGTGCGCCCGCACCCATCCCCTTCGGCGTGACTATGGTGGCTCCAGTGATCTATACCTATGGCACCGAGGAGCAGAAGGCGAAATTTTTGCCGCGCATTCTCAGCAGCGACGACTGGTGGTGCCAGGGATACTCCGAGCCGGGCGCCGGTTCAGACCTCGCCTCACTGCAGTGTAAAGCTGAGCAGGATGGCGATGAGTATGTGGTGAACGGCAGCAAGATCTGGACATCTTTCGCCCAGGCGGCCGACTGGATATTCTGCCTGGTGCGCACTGACAACAGCGGGCGCAAGCAGGAAGGCATCAGTTTCCTGCTCATCGATATGAAGACACCCGGTGTAAGCGTCAGCCCCATCGATACCATCGACGGTATTTATCACTTGAACGAGGTGCACTTCGATAACGTGCGTGTGCCGGTGGAGAATCGTATCGGAGAGGAAGGCAAGGGCTGGACCTACGCCAAGTCTCTGCTGGTGCACGAGCGCTTGTCCATCGCCGAGGTCGCCGAGTCAAAACGTAACCTGGAGGTCTTGCGAGAACTGGCTCGCGCCGAGGTTAACGGCGGACTATCACTGCTGGATGACCCGGTTTTCGCCAATCGCCTGGCGGAGGTGGAAATCGACCTCATGGCCCTTGAGTTCACCGAACTGCGCGTACTCGCCTCGGCTGCTGAAGGTGGCATGCCCGGCCCGGAATCTTCCCTGCTGAAGCTGCAAGGCACCACGATTCAGCAGTCGATACAGGAATTGCGCATGGATGTCGCTGGCTATTACAGCCAGACCCTGCAGGGTGATTTGAGTAAAGAGCAACTGGGGCATGATTTCGCCGAAATGTCGCAGAAACTGTACTTCCGCGGTCGAGCATCATCGATCTACGGTGGTTCGGACGAAGTGCAGAAAAATGTAACCGCCAAGCACGTGCTGGGCCTGTAGGCAGAACACAAGGAGTTATGTGATGAATTTCAATCTTTCCGAAGAGCAGACCATGATCAAGGACAGCATTGCACGCTTTGTCCAGGATAATTACGCCTACGACCAGCGCAACGCGGTAGTGAACCTGCCCAATGGCTTCAGCCCGCAGCACTGGCAACAGTTCGCTGAGCTGGGCTGGCTTTCCATTCCTTTTGGCGAGGAATATGGCGGCTTCGGCGGTGGCCCGGTGGATACCATGGTCATCATGCAGGAGTTGGGGCGTGGGCTGGTGATAGAGCCTTTCCTACCCACCGTTTTACTGTTCGGCGGCCTGTTGCAGGCCGGGGCCAGCGACGAATTGAAGAGTGATTTGATTCCCCGGATTATTGCCGGTGAGTTGCAGTGTGGCTTCGCCTTTCTGGAGCGCCAGAGTCGCTATGCCATCACCGATGTGAAAACCCGCGCGCGCCAGGACGGGGTGAACTGGGTGATCAATGGTGAAAAGGCCGTGGTACTGAATGGTGGCGCCGCACAAAAATTGGTGGTGCTGGCGCGCAGCTCCGGTGAACAGGTAGACGAGAACGGCTTGAGCCTTTTCCTTGTCGACAGCTGTGCGGCAGGTGTGAAGACTACCAGCTACCGGATGACCGATGGACGCGAAGCGGCGAACATTGTGCTGGATAACGTGACCGCCGAGGCGGTTATCGGTGGGCCTGGTGAGGGTTATGTCCTTATGGGCCCGGTGATTGAGCGTGCCATGCTTGCCGTAGCCGCCGACGCCCTGGGTGCCATGGAATCCCTCAACGCCCAGACCCTGGAATACCTGAAAACCCGCAAGCAGTTTGGCACCCATATCGGTTCCTTTCAGGCGCTGCAACACCGCATGGTGGATATGTTCGCCGCCTGTGAAAACACTAAGTCACTGCTCTACCGCGCCGTGTGCGCGATGGATGCCGGTGACGAGGACGCCCAGCGCAGTCTGCTCGCACTCAAAGTCATGGTAGGCCGGGCCGGCCGCAAGATCGGTGGAGAGGGTATCCAGATGCATGGCGGCATGGGCATGACCGAGGAACTCCCGGTGGGCGCCTACGTCAAGCGCCTGATGATCGCCAACACCCTGTTCGGTGATGCCGATTATCAGCAGCAACGCTTCTCCGCGTTGGTGAATGCCGAGGAGAAACAACCAGTAGCCGTAGCTGCCGCCTAAAAGGGGGACAGACCACGTTTATTTAAACGTGGTCTGTCCCCAAAAAAGAGGCTATAAAATGATTGATTACACCAAAGAGGGTGATCTTCACCTGGTGACCATGAACGCGGGTCCTAACGTGATTTGCCCAGAGTGGCAGCAGCGTATGCTGGATATCCTCGATACGGTGGAGGCGGATTGTGGCAAGGGCGCTGCGCTAATTCTGACCGGTGATGACAAGTTCTTCTGCAATGGCCTGAATCTTGAGGTTGTAACGCAGTTGGCACCTGAAGAGATGGTCTTGTTCGCCAGTCGCATGGCTGAGATTCACAAGCGATTCCTGGTGCTGCCATGCCCTACGATCGCCGCAGTCAATGGTCATGCCTTTGCCGGCGGTGCATTCATGGCACTTTCCTGCGATTACCGCATCATGCGTGAGGACAGGGGCTGGTTCTCTGTATCCGAGGTAGATGTGGGTGTGCCTATCCCGGCCCCCATGATGGGAATACTGCAGGGCAAACTGCCCGCCAATACTGCCCGCGATGCAGTGCTGATCGGCAAGCGATACACGGCGGATGAAGCGATCGCAGCAGGCATAGCCGACGGTAAGGCGCCTGTGGATGAACTTATGAAGCAGGCCAAGACCCTGGCTAGTCAACTGGGCACCAAGGAGCCGGGTATCTTCAAGACGCTCAAGCAAACTTGTTTTGGCCCCATGGCAGATGCGTTGATGGCGGGTTAAAAGGGGGACAGACCACGTTTTAATAAACGTGGTCTGTCCCCGATAAAAAGGGAGTTATGGTTCCATGATCAAGAAACTGCTCGCTGCCCTTGTGGTGGTGCCACTCTGTCTTTTCCTATTTTTGTTCTGGCTGGGGTACTTTTCTTCACGACCGCCACTGACCACGGACCCCGCCACCCTGGCGGGTGACGGCAGTACCCTCAATTATTGTGATCTGCCGGAACTCGACGGCGGCGGTAAGCAGGCCGCCGAGATCCCCAAGGGCAATACTCCGGGCTGCGGCTACTCGCATTTCCCCCTGCCGATCCTGGCCCAGTGCACCGAGCCATTGGCAGACGGCGCGGACGATATTCGGGGCCTGTGGATAGGGGTAAAGGGCGGTCATGTGGGACACGTGGAGCGGGTGGAGCAGTGCGGCAGCCGCGTAGTAGTGACTACCAGTGGGGTTATTCACGACTATGGCCCCAACAGTACGGCGGGCCTAAATACTGACGATACCGAAGGCTCGGTGCTATTCACCATAGGCGACAACGAGTACTGCATGCGCACCTCAGCCAGCATGATTTGGAATGATGAGGTGTTGGATTTTCATCCTTTTGGTTGGGGCCCGGTAGTGGTTAAACGCTATATGGATGGCAAACAGCTGGTGTGGGAGTATGCGGACGGCAGCACCACTCATATGGACAGGATCTGCAGCCTGCCCGACGGGCACAAAGTGCCGAGCCCCCGGGGCAAGCGTATGGCATTTTTCGGCAACCAAGGATAGTTGATGGGGCACATGGGTATAGCCACGCAGTTACAGGTCAAGCGCGCATTGAAAGGTGCGCAGAACTATCATGAGTGGCGTGATGCCGCCGAGGCGTATGACAAGCGTAAGGGCTTGGATCGCTGGCGGCAGCGAGACCATAGCCAACAATACGATTACGTTTCCATACGAACACGCCTCGATCGCCTGCGCAGTCTGAAGGCAAGGCATGATCATCGCGCCTTGTTGTATACCCTGAACGAGGGCATTCACGGCAATATGGGTGGTATGGGCCGGGCGGGGCTCTATGGCCACGCGCTTACGGGTACTAAACTGCTGATAGAAGAGTACATTGAGGAAATCGCCCATACCCTGGAGCACCTCGCCGGTGAAGACAGTGGCGATATCAGCCCGGAAGAAAAACTCGACTTCTTCCGTCGGGCCAGTCATTGCTTCGGCCACACCGCATTTATGATGAGCGGCTCCGGTTCGCTGTTGTACTTTCACATGGGAGTCGCACGAGCGCTGTTTGAGGCGGACCTGCTTCCCACCGTCATGTCGGGCTCAAGTGGTGGCTCCATCATCGGCAGTATTGTCTGCAGCCACACGGACAAGGAGTTGCGTGAGTTAATGGAGCCTGAGGTATTTCTCGAGCAAATGCCTAAATCCTCCAAGCGCGGGGGTACCGCTGACCCGGCCGAAATGGAGGAGAACCTGAAGCATTATCTACCCGATGACATGACTTTTCAGAAGGCGTTTGAAAGAACTGGCAGGGCGATGAACGTCTCTATCGCTCCCGCGGAAACGCACCAGACATCACGCCTTCTCAACGCCACGACTTCGCCCACCGTGCTGATGCGCAGTGCTGTGATGGCCTCCGCCGCCGTGCCGGGTATATTCCCGCCGGTGACCTTGCAGGCATTGGACGACGATGGCCAGCTCAAGAGCTACCTGCCATCGCGGCGCTGGGTAGATGGTTCAGTGAGTGACGACATGCCGGCCAAGCGCCTGGCCCGGCTATACGGTGTTAATCATTACATCGTCAGTCAGACCAATCCCCATGTACTGCCCTTTGTGACCGATGGACACCGCAAGCAGACATCGCTCGGGTTGCTACAGAATGCGGGTCTGCGCGCCACCCGTGAATGGTTCAATGCATTCACAATGATTATTGATCGGGCGGACAAGAAAAATGGCGCCGTTACACAGGCCACCAGCCTGATGCGCTCGATCATTAACCAGGACTACGTCGGCGATATCAATATTCTGCCCGATTACCGGTTGATCAATCCCAGGAATTTACTCGGCTTTCCGGGTGAGAAACAGGTGCTGAAATTGATCGCTTCCGGTGAACGTTGTACCTGGCCAAAGCTGGAGATGATCCGCCTGCAGACAAGGATCAGCCGCACCCTCCGGGAGATATTGCAGCGCTATGACAAGAGCGCCGTTGTTTAGGTATATAGGGGACAGACCACGTTTAAATAAACGTGGTCTGTCCCCGATAAATAGAGGGAATATCGATGGAAGTCGTCAACAAAGTGTACCCCAATGAAGAGCAGATAAAGGGCTTTCTGGAACCCGGCGCCGAGGGCCCGATCTGCATGGTCAATCTAATCAAGTTCAAGGAAAAAGCAGAGTATGAGGATGGCCGCGAAACCGACCTCACCGGACGCGAGGCTTACGAGCTATATGAAACTGGCATAAAGAAATTGCTGCAGGGCATTGGCGGTGGCATTGGTTTCGAGGGTGACGTGGAACGCCTGACCTTGGGTGAGGTAGAGGAGTTGTGGGACGTGGTTGCTCTAGCGGTGTGGCCCTCGCGCCAGGCCATGTTCGAGGTGATGCAGTCACCTGAGATGCAGGAGATTTCGGTTCACCGCAGCGCGGGATTGGAGGGCCAACTCAATATCGAAACGATAGGCTATAAAGGTCAGTGGCTGGAGGGTGTGTCCCAATGAAAAAGCTCCTGATTTCTTTATTAGTTGTCGCCGTGGTCGGGGGTGGTATTGCCTGGTCCAAGCGGACAGATATTCTGTTGGCGGTGGTCAAGTACCAATCTGCAACCGAATTTGAGGTGGCCGAGAATCGGGAAATTCCATGGCAGCAGGGACCCGACCAGCCGGCCGTGATTGACGGCGAGCAGCCGCCTAATATCATCCTGATAGTCGCTGATGACCTGGGCTACAACGACATTTCCACGTTTGGTGGAGGGGTTGCCGGTGGTCAGCTCAAAACCCCGGGCATTGATCGCCTGGCCGCCGAAGGCGCGGTGTTCAGCCAGTCTTATTCCGGTGCCAGCACCTGCGCGCCATCTCGCGCCATGATGATGACCGGGCGTTACCCTACACGAACCGGGTTTGAGTTTACGCCCATGCCGTCAGGTATGGGAAAGATGGCCACCATGATATCGGCAGAGATGGATAACAATCTTCCACCCGGTATTTACGACGAGGCGCTGGAAGCCGGTCAGCCACCCTATGAGCTGAAGGGTCTCCCTGCCTCCGAGTTTACGATTGCAGAGCTATTAAAGGACAAGGGTTACTACACCGCACATATCGGCAAGTGGCACCTGGGTCGCGCGAACGGCATGGCACCTCACCAGCAGGGGTTTGACGACAGCCTGTTGATGGCGAGCGGGCTCTACCTTCCGGAAGACGATTCTGACGTGGTTAATGCCAAGTTGTCTTTTGACCCTATTGATCAATTTCTCTGGGCGCGTCTGAACTTCGCTAACTCATTTAACTCCGGCGATCAGGACCGGTTCAAGCCCGGCGGCTACCTGACTGACTACTGGACTGATGAATCCATCAAGGTAATTAGGGCGAATAAGAACCGGCCATTCTTTCTTTACCTGGCCCATTGGGGAACGCATACACCGCTACAGGCCACCCGTGAGGACTATGAGGCGGTGGGCGATATCAAGCCCCACCGGCAACGGGTTTACGCGGCCATGGTTCGCGCCCTGGATCGCAGTGTTGAGCGCATAATGGAAACGCTGGAGGCCGAGGGCCTGGCCAACAATACCGTGGTGGTGTTTACCAGTGATAACGGTGGCCCGGGTTACATCGGTATTGATGATGTGAACAGCCCCTATCGTGGCTGGAAAATCACCATGTTTGAAGGTGGCATCCGGGTGCCAATGTTTGTCAAATGGCCGGCGAAAATAGCACCTGGCACGATCGTGGAAAACCCGGTGGCTCATATCGACATGATGCCTACTCTGGCAGCGGCGGTCGGGGCAGCAATGCCTGAGGGCTTAGCGATCGACGGCGTCGACCTGTTGCCACTTGTCTTACGAGAGGGAACAGGAGAGGTGGCCGACAGCTGGAACCGTGAAACGCTGTTCTGGCAAAACGGCCACTACCAGGTGGTTCGCCATGGCGACTGGAAACTACAGCTTAACGATCGGCCCACCGACGGTATGCAGAAATGGCTGTATAACCTGGCGGAGGATCCAACCGAGCAGGATAACCTGGCCGACAGCCACCCGGACAAACTCGAAGAATTGAGTGCACTGCTGACGGCCCACCAGGCCAGCTCTCGCGGACCGCTGTATGAGTCCACTGTGCAAATGCCGGTGATGGTCGACAAGACCCTGGCCGAGAAGTTTGTTGAGGGCGACGAGTACGTCTACACCCCCAACTAAGAAATTGGGGACAGACCACATTTTATGAATTCGTGGTCTGTCCCCGGTTTCTCGGTGATACAATGCGCGCCTCGTGTCTGCAGCGATAATGGTCGCAGGGTGTTATGTTTCTCGATTCGTTCCACAGCAAGGAAAGTGGTTTTATACAAATCTCTGCCGATCAGGCCAGTGAATTCGCCAAGGGGGTTTCCGATGACTTTAACCCCATTCACGATCCCGACTCGAGGCGCTTCTGCGTCCCCGGCGATTTGTTGTTTGCGCTGGTTCTTGCCAATTACGGTATCAGCCAGAGTATGTCCTTCAGCTTCAAGGGTATGGTTGGTGCCGCAACGCCGTTGGCTTTCCCGGACACCGACGCCCCCAAGCTGGAGATCGTAAATGACAATGGTAAAGGGTTCCTGAATGTCGAGCGCTCAGGTGAAGTCAGCCGGAGCTCGCGGCTGATAGAGTCCCTGGTTCGTAATTACGTTGTATTTTCCGGGCACAACTTTCCGGGAATTCTTGTTCCCCTGATGGCTGAACACAACGTCATGATTAATCCTGCCCGACCATTGGTAATTTACGAGGGGATGTCTTTCAAGTTGGAGCACCTGAACTTCAGTAACCCGGAGCTGGAACTGGCTGAAGCCAGTCTTCAGGTGTCGGGAAAACGTGGAGATGTCGAATTACATTTCAATATCACCGACGCCGGCCGCCCCGTAGGTACTGGCCTGAAGAAGCTGGTTCTCAGCGGGCTCAGGGAATACGAAGAGCCTGCCATGCAAGGCATGTGTGACCTGTACCATGCGCGGAAACAGAGTTACACCAACTGATCCCGGAGTGTCGGTTAACGGTCACGTATGCACAGATCGGGTGCTGTCTGAGTTCCCGTCCTTATAAATGTATAGCAATAGAGTCAGATCCTGATGAATGATATTCAAGTAGCAGGCGAGGTGGCGCCTGGGTTCGAATCGCTTAAGGTGCTGTTTACGCAGCAAATGCGCACGCTGGCAGAGGAGAACGCCCAACTCTGTGTGTACCACCGCGGTAAGAAAGTAGTAGACCTGTGGGCATCGGCTCCCGGTAATGAGGCTTTCTCGGGAGATTCCCTGGTTAATATTTTCAGTAGTGGCAAAAGTCTGGAGGCCATCGCCATCGGCGCTCTGGTCAGTCGGGGGTTTATCGACTACGACGCGACAATTACTCACTACTGGCCGGAATTCGGCGCCAAGGGTAAGGAGGGTGTGACCGTTGCTGATCTTATGCGCCACGAAGCTGGCCTGGCGAATTTCGATACGTCTCTTGATGCCGAGGACTTATTCACAGAAAACATTAAAAAAAATGCTGTGGGCCAGGTGATCGAACAGCACGGGCTGAGCTACAGTTCGGGCGGCAAGCGCGAATACCATGCTATTACACGGGGTTGGGTCGTTAACGAGTTATTTCGTCGGGTTGATCCCGAAGGCCGTACCATTGGCGAATTTTTACGGCAGGAGATCACAGGCCCATTGGGTGCGGATGTCGTGGTGGGTGTGCAGGAACAGGAGCGACAGCGCATGTTCCCGGTGAAGCCGCTGGGCTTTGGTTATCAGTTGTGGCAAAGCATGCTGCCGCGCGCCCTGGGCAGACGAGTACTACACAATGTTTTCCAGCTATTTGCCCGTATTGGCAAGATAATTCCCGCCATGATCAAAGGAGGACGCAAGTCCAGGCCGCCGCCGGCATTTCGCGAAATGACCGGCCTGGACTATTTCAATGCCCACGATTTCGGCAAGGGAGAGACCTCTTCCGCCAATGCTACCTGCTCAGCCCGCGGTCTTGCCAGGCTTGGTGCCATGATGTCAGCTGGCGGTAAGCTGGAAGGCAGGGAGTTTCTCTCCGAGAACGCTTGGCAGGCGCTGCACGCTAAACCTGTGGAGGCGATGATGGGAACATTGATGCCGACTCGTTTTACCCAGGGAGGTGTGGATTGCTTTCAACCCTGCGGCCCCGGGAGTCCCCGACTCGAGCGGGCTTTTAACCAGGGTCGTGAGGGGTTTTATGGCTGGATGGGTTTTGGTGGCTCCATCTTTCAGTGGCACCCGCAGCAGGACATCAGTTTCGCCTTTGTCCCCACGTCATTACACTATCTGGATTTACTGAACGAGCGGGGCAAGTGCTACCAGGCAGAGGTTTTGCGCTGTGTGGGTCGCCTGAGCGCAGGTGTTGTGTAAATAGCGGTCAGGCGTCAATGTTTAACGGTGGTCTGTCCCCGGTTTTTGGACATTCTGAGGTTGTCGATCAGTGCGGTCACTGCCAGTAGAATAAGGCCAAGTATTAGCCTGGGGTCACCGAGATACAGGTTAGTTTCAATCGGGTAGGCGATGGTTTTTTCCAGCGCCGCAGTCTTGAAATGATGCTTCCCGTTGAACGCGGGATTGGTCACGATTTCAAGGAAGGCGCGTCTGCTGCGGTAGCGAAACAACGCGCCCTGGTCCCAGTTTTCAGCACCCTCAATGCCGACCAGATCCATAGTGGGGTAGACGGCAGCGCCCATCAGTACAGGGTGGCAGGCCCGGGCTAATAGCGCTGGAATCATGTGTTCCATGTAGCGCCCCATGAGGTCGGAGGCGCTTTCGCCGGGCTCGGCGCCCTCGACATCGGGTGGGTTCTCGTTAATATCAATATTGTTCACCATCAGGAACTGGCGTCCGCTGTCTTGTCGGGCAAACTTTTCAATAAAGGCTATTACTTCGGTGTCGCTGCCGTTGGTTTTCATTGTGGCTACGAATTGATCGACTTCAGTGTCATTCAAGGGGCCGCCGAAGTCGGTGTACCAGTAAAAGAAGGCAGCGTAGAGCAGGGTGGGGAGCATCCAGATTTTGAAGCGTGTGGACATGGTTATTTCCTTTTGTGTTGTAAAACCGGGGACAGACCACCAATTCAAAATTGGTGGTCTGTCCCCGGTTTTAGGCAAAATAGTGCTCCAGGATGCCGCGCCCGGCGAACAGTTGCTGGATGGCGGCATTTTCGTTCGCTCCCAGTCGCTGCAGCTCGTCCTGTACATGAAGTCTCGCTAGGTTCAGGCGTTTCTGGGTGCGCGCCCGGGTGGTGCCGAAGCCGTAGTCGAACTCATAATATCTCCCACCGGCGAGGCCGGCGGCAATATTTGCTGACGCCGACTGATAGTAGCTGCCTTGCAGGTAGTCCAGCACGATCTGCAGGCTATCAGGTATCCTGTCGTCCGCAGCACCTGGGGCGAGCTTACCCTGCCAGTCACTGAAAAAGCGTTCGGTATATTCATGCAGCATGTCGCTGTGTTCCCCCAGCCAGCTTTTCGGCTCCGGGTCGCAAATAAAGTGGGCCTTGCTGGCACCGGCGAGGGCGAAATCCGCCAGGCAGGGACGCTCGCCCAGCAGGAAATCGTTGTCGGCCAAGTGCACTGCCAGGGCGTCCAGCATGTTCTTGAAATCTCCCTGAACGGCGGCGGCCCGGTCTGGCCCTGCGCCATTTACCTCGCATACGCCTTTACCGAATCCCTCGCACATCATTGGTCCGATAGGAGCAAGCTGTACCAGTTCCGCCTCTGAGAAGGGCTCGTCAATGGAGCGGTCCAGCATCATATTGGCTCCAAATCGGGGTCCGACCCAGGAAACGTTGTCCGGGTAGCACCAGCGGGAATGCACGCACACGCGTCCCAGCCAGTGGTTGAAAGCGTCCTCGAGAATATAGCAGCAGGCACGTTGTAGCGGAGTGTCCGGTATGACTGCGCGCTCGTGGAAGCGTTCGTTTAGCATGGGGCCGATGGCGATGGTGTCGTGAACCAGCCATTTGTCGGGTGTCAGCAGCAGGGGGATAAAGTGGGTGCCGGCTTTCGCTTCCAGCTCTGCCTTGCGCTCTTCTGTCTTGAACAGGTAGTGCCATGGTATCTGTTGGCACCGCAGCTGGGCCTCCAGCTTGCGTGTAAAGAAACTCATCTCGCTGCCGATGAGTTGGTAGTCGCCTCTGTACATGGCTTATCCCCGTGAACGGTGGCCGATCGATTTATTACAGCGGCAGGTTTACATAATGACAGTAAATGTGTCAATATGTTTTGGATAGCATGAGCTGGTTTTGGCCCGCAAATCGTAACGGAAAGAAAGAGGAAGTGCATATGTCGGCACAGCAACTGATTCGTTTAGTGGGAGGCACCGCCTCGCCCTATACGCAGAAGATGGTGGGGCTGCTGCGCTACCGTCGCGTGCCCTACGCGATTACCTGGGGCCAGCCAGACCAGGTATGTGATGCGTTAGGGGTGGAGAAGCCGAAGCCCATTTTCCATCCCACATTCTTTTTTGACGGGGAAGAGGGGCTTAAGGCGGCATGCGATTCCACGCCGATTATCCGCCGTCTGGAGGCGATGTACCCGGGCCGCTCCGTCCTGCCAGATGATCCGGCGCTGGCGTTTATTGATTACCTGATCGAAGACTTTGGCGACGAGTGGTGTACCAAGTATATGTTCCACTACCGCTGGTACCCGGAAGCGGACGCGGACAATGCAGGTACCCTGCTGCCGCTGGGTATGGATGTGAGCCTGCCGCAAGACGCGCTCCAACAGTTCAAGCAGTTTTTCACCGATCGCCAGGTCGGCCGTTTGTATGTGGTGGGGTCCAATGACACCACTGCACCCGTTATCGATGCCAGCTACCGGCGCTTTCTGGCAGCCATGGAAGATCACCTGGTCAATCAGAAATTCATGCTCGGTAATCGCCCGGCAGCTGGCGATTTCGGCCTCTATGGCCAGTTGACGCAGCTGGTGGGCTTTGACCCCACGTCGCGGGCGATTGCACACGAGGTGTCCCCGCGTACCGTGGCCTGGGTCGACCAAATGCACGACCAGAGCGGACTTGAGCCTACTGACAAGGACTGGGTTAGCCTGGACGATCAACCCGAGAGCCTGCGGGGCCTTCTGCGGGAGATAGGACGGGTATACGCCCCGGCACAGCTGGCGAATGCTCGCGCCGTGCAAGTGGGTGAGAAGACCTGGGAGGCTGAAATCGATGGCGCACCCTGGACCCAGCAGACCTTTTCTTACCAGGCCAAGTGCCTGCAGTGGACCATCGAGCGCTACCAAGCGCTCAGCGACGACGACCGCGCGCGGGTGGACGGCATGCTGCAGGGCACGGGTGTAGAGACCATGCTGACCGTTTCGTAGGCGTGCAGGCAAAGAACATATTCAGGGTCTTCTTGAGCCTAGACAAGAAGACCCTGGAACTTCGAACCGGGCCAAATTCGAGCCGCAAGCCAAGACTGACGTTGCAGTTTGGCGATGAAATACACTAATTAGATGGGTTATAGCAGTATGGATTTTACGAGTTTCGCCAAATCACGAAAAAGTGTCCGAGGGTTTCTGAAAAAACCGGTTCCGCAAAAGGTCGTTGACGAAATCATCGATGCTGCCAAATGGGCGCCCAGTTCTTATAACACCCAGACCTGGCGGGTGCATGCCGTGAGCGGTGATGCGCTGGACAAAATTCGCGAAGGTAATACGGAAAATACATTGGCTGGAAAGCCACATGTACGAGACTTTCCTTACAAAGAAGAATACGAAGGTGAGCACAGGCAACGTCAGGTCGATGTGGCGATCCAGTTGTTCGAAGCCATGGGTATTGAGCGAGACGACAAGGAAAAGCGGATGGATTGGATGCTGCGCGGCTTCCGTCAGTTCGATGCGCCGGTATCACTGGTGCTGACGTACGATAGAAATTTGGAACCTGCTGCCATCAGCCAGTTTTCTCTGGGCTCACTGGCCTACGGCATAGTACTGGCAGCCTGGGAGCGTGGACTGGGGTGTGTTATTAACGGTCAGGGCATTATGCAGTCTGACGTGGTGCATGAATATGCACAAATTCCTGACGATGAAAGCATCATGATTTGTATCGCTCTGGGTTATCCCGACGACAGCTTCCCGGCAAATCATGTGCGCTCGGAGCGCGCTGATAACAGTGATTTTGTGCGGTATATCGGTTTTTAGCGTCACATAGCGGATATTCTAAAGTCGCAACTTTATACTTCGGCGGTGATATGAATGGATTTTACGAAGCGGTGAAGGGCTTGACCTACCGCCATACAGACTGAGGAAAGCGAACATGGGATTTGAAGTAAACGAAAAAGTAATGGTGCTGAACGCTAAACTGGAAACGTTCATGGAGGAGCATGTCTATCCCCGTGAGCACGACTGGAACAAATGGACGCTCAACCAGGACAACCTTTGGGAGACACCGCCCTGGTTTGACGAGCTGCGTGAGTTGGCCAAGGCCGAGGGCCTGTGGAACCTGTTCCTCCCTCACGAGTATGAGCCCTGGAGTCCGGGCCTCACCAATGTCGAAATCGCACCGCTGTTCGAGACCATGAGCAAGGTGACCTGGGCCCAGGCGGTATTCAATTGCAACGCGCCCGACCGCGGCAATATGGAAGTGCTAGCGAAGTACGGTACGCAAGAGCAACAGGAGCAGTGGTTGAAGCCCCTGCTGGCGGGCGAAATTCGCAGTGCCTACGCCATGACCGAACCCCAGGTGGCGTCCTCCGATGCCACCAACATGGAGCTGGAGATTGTACGCGACGGCGACGAATACGTGCTAAACGGTCGCAAGTGGTGGACTACCAACGCGATAAATCCACGCTGCAAAATCATGTTGGTGATGGGTAAATCCAACCCGGAGAACGACCGACACCGCCAGCACTCAACTATTTTAGTACCTCGTGACACCCTCGGGGTGAAGCTGGTGCGAGAACTGCGTGTGTTCGACAACCTCCACTCACCCGGCGGTGAAGCGGAATTCCTGTTCGACGATGTGCGTGTACCAGCAAGTAATATGATCAAGGGTGAGGGCTGCGGTTTCGAGATCGCACAGGGTCGCCTCGGCCCCGGCCGATTCCAGTATGCCATGGGTCTGGTAGGCCTGTCCCAGCGTTGCCTGGAGTTGATGTGCGCGCGAGCAGAAGAGCGCGTGGCTTTTGGCGAGAAGCTGATCAAGAAAACCAGCGTGCAACATGAGATCGCCCGCTGTCGCTGTGATATCGAGCAGGCTCGATTGCTGACCCATCAGGCCGCTCACGTGATGGACACACAGGGTATGAAAGCGGCGATACCCTATATCTCCATGGTCAAGATCGTCGCACCCAACATGGCACAGCAGGTGGCCGATCGCGCCATGCAGGTATTGGGCGGCATGGGGGTGTGCCAGGACACCTTGATTCCCGAGGTGTTTACCCTGGCGCGATTTTCTCGTATTGCCGATGGCCCGGACGAGGTACACATGTCGCAGCTGGGCAAGCTGACCGCGCGCGAACTTAACGGCCAGTGAACCATAGAGGAAGAAAGATGAATCGTATCGCATTTTTTGTATGTGCCATGCTCACCGCACCGCTGTCTTTAGCGGGTGATATTTCGGGCGTCTGGAAGCATGCGGATGAACCGGGCTGGATCGAAATCAGCTTGGATGAGGGCAGTGGTACCGTGGTACGCAATGACAAATTTCCCGAACGTGTCGGCCGCGAAATC
>CALJFL010000022.1 GCA_938074135.1 uncultured Halieaceae bacterium
ATCACCCGATCCAGGTATTCCCGGGACTTGTCGCGATTGCCCTTCATGAAATGCACCCGACCCAACTTGTAAAGTGCGTCAGGCACCTTGGAATTCGTTGGGTATTGCGTCAACAGTTGATTGAAGGACTGCCGAGCCTGCTCCAGGTCCGGTGGCTGGACCACCAGGTAGAGCTCGCCCAACCAGTAGTAGGCATTGGGCGCGTAGCGACCATTGGGGTACTGCACCAGAAACTGCTGGAAAGCAGTAACCGCATCATTGAATTTTTGCCCGCGCACCAGCGCATAGGCAGCACGATAGGCCTCCCCTTCGCCGGGCAACTCAGCACCACTGGTTGCGGTACCGGCGCTGACAGCAGGCACCGACGCACGCGGTGGTGTATAGCTTGAAGAGCCAGCAGTGGTGCCTGTCGGCGTAGCGGCACTGCTGGCGCTGTAAGCACCAGCAGCCGGCCCGGCTGTGCTGCCATAGCTGGCACCAGCGCCACCTGCAGGTGCTACGCCACCGGTCGTGAGGGTACTGACCCGACGGTCCAGATCGACATAGCGCTCAAGGCTTTGTTGCTTGAGACGTCGCAGCTCATTTGCCTGCTCCTCAACCTTGCCGTTGAGCATCATGACTTCCTGCTGCAATTGCTGTAGCTGATACAGAAGGTTACCCACATTCTGGGCTTGGCCGGACTCACTGACCGGCTGCGGGGCACTGACCACGGCTGCCCCGGCGGGTGCGCTGTTGATCCCGTAACTGGTTGCCGGCTGGACGCCGGACGCGGCTTCTGCGCCCTGACCAGCACGCTCACCTTCTACATCGACATAGTCCTGGGCTTGCGCTGCAAAGCACAACGGGCCGACCACAAGGGCCAGCCCGCTTATTGCAAGCGCCTTTCTAACGCTTTGCATAAACTACCTGCTATTTAAGTTCGACGCGACGGTTCTGGGCCCAATTGGACTCGCCGGAACCATAAGCAACCGGCTTTTCCTCACCGTAGCTGACAGTCTCGATGCGATAGCTGGCGATACCGTTGACCACCATGTAGTCACGTACCGAATTGGCACGACGCTCACCCAGGGCCATATTGTAATCGCGGGTGCCGCGTTCATCGGTGTGACCTTCCAGGCGAACCGTTGCATCGCTGCCTTGCAGGGCAGCAATGTGAGCGTCCAGCGAACGCTGGGCATCCATGGTCAGCGTAGAGCTGTCAAAGTCAAAATAGAACACGTTGCCAACGGCCATGGCCGCTTCGCGCAAACGTGTCTGTTCGGCTGTAGCCGCCGCTGATGCTTCGGCTTCAGCCGCTGCCGCCGCAGCTGCCGCTGCCGATGCTGCTGCCGCCTCCTCGCTTTCCTTGGTATCACTGCCAGAGCAGGCCACCAGAAAAAGTGCGGTAAACAGCAAAGTTATAGCCTTACCAGCAACAGGTAGATGCTTCATAGTACCCTTCCTTACAAAGTGGATGTTAAAACGTATTACGCCGCCACTAGCGACTCATATAAGGTGACCAGGCTGGTTCCCTGACATCGCCCTCGCGGGCGGGCAGGCGGAATTTCACCCCACCATCAACAGAAACCGCGGCTAGAATACCCCGATCTCCCTGTTTCGTAGCGTACAATACCATAGAGCCATTGGGTGCGATACTGGGACTTTCATCCAATTGCGTGGAGGTCAAAACAGTCACCCTGTCAGTCACCAGATCATGCAGTGCGATGTGGAATTGGCCCGAGCGCTGAGTCACCATTACCACATTACGGCCATCCTGAGCCACCCTGGCGCGGGCATTGTAGTTGCCGTCAAATGTCACCCTCTCAACGCTGCCGGCTTGCAGGTTATAGCGGTAAATTTGTGGTCGCCCACCCCTGTCCGAGGTGAACAGCAGAGACTTGCCATCGGGCATCCAGGTCGGCTCAGTATCGATGGCGTAATGGCGTGTCGCCCGCGTCAGGCGCTTGCTCGCCATGTCCATGAGGTAAATATCCGGGCTGCCGTCCTTGGACAGCACCATCGCCATCGTATTGCCGTCCGGGGACCAGGACGGCGAACTGTTCAGGCCCTTGAAATTGGTCAGCTGCTCCCGGGCGCCAGTCACCAGGTTCTGCCGGTAAATGGCCGGTCGACTGGTCTCGAAGGATACATAGGCAATCTCGCTACCATCAGGGGACCAGGCCGGGGCCAGCACCGGCTCACGGGACTCCAGCAGCACGATGGGGCGAGCCCCGTCGGAGTCGGCCAGTGTCAACCTGAAGTAATCCCTGCCATTGGGCACACGGGTCACCGAAACATAGAGCAAACGGGTGGCGAAGGCGCCGGGAATACCGGTCAGCTTCTGGTACACCGCATCGCTGACCCTGTGCGCCAGCATTCGGGCCTCGTTAATCGGCCCCTCTTCCACCCCCTGCGCTACCTGAACCTGACGGGTCACATCGAATAACTCGTACTCGATGCGCATCTGCTCGGTCGCCGACACGCGCCCGATCAGCAGGTATTCAGTACTCAGGGCCCGCCAGTCCCGGTAAAAAATCTCGTCTTGTGTCCGCGGGAAGCCCAGCATATCTCTGCGATCTACCGGCTCGAACTGGCCACTGCGATTAAGGTCACTATTGATTACCGCGGAGATATCCTCCGGCGGGGTACCGGTGCCACTCCAGCCGAAAGGCACCACGGCGATTGCAGTTGGGTTATCCACGCCCTGGGTGATCTCAATGACCAACTCGGCGCGCACGCCCAGCGCAGATATCAATAACACGGTGGCGACAAATACTTTGCTCAGGCGTTTCATCAGTAACGTAGGTCCTCTGGTCTGAATAGCAGGCGGAATCGCCTGAAGGTTCGCTCGAATTCCCGGATATCCAGGTTCTTCAACTCTGGAAAGCTGCCGGCTTTCTCTACCGCGTTAATTGCCGACCGGTCAAAGGCACTGTTGCCACTGCTTTTCAACACGCTGACGCTGACAATATCGCCGGTAGGGATCAACTGAATGGACAGTAGCACTTCCATCCCGTTGCGGGCACTGGGGGGACGGCTCCAGTAATTGACCACCGTGCGCTGAATCAAAGCGGCATAGCTGGCCGACATTTCAGCGGCGCTGGCAGCTGCCGCACGGGCGGCCTCTTCCTGCGCCATGCGTCTGGCCTGATCGGCACGGGCGATGGCCTCGAGCTCTTCCTGGCTGATCCTCGGCTCGGGCTTGGGCTCCGGTTTGGGCTCTACCTTGGGCTGCGGTTTGGGCTTGGGTGCGACCACCGGCTTGGGTTTAGGCTTCGGTTTGGGCTGGGCCCGGGGTACCGGCTTGGGCTTGGGCTTCGCTACCACCGGTTTGGGCTTTGGCTTGGGCCTGAATTCGTCGATCTCCACCAGTTTGGCATTCACAATCTGGGGA
>CALJFL010000023.1 GCA_938074135.1 uncultured Halieaceae bacterium
AATCCAGCACGGCCCACCAATTTCCCCTTTTTGTATCAAGTGCTTAGCGCGTTACCGCGCTCAGCGTCCGGTGCCTCAGCACGACCAGTGCCGGAGTTTTGCCGGACTTTCCTTCACACACCCTGTTTGCCGCCTCTATGAGCTCCTCCAACTCCGGCGCGGAGTAGTGGGTGGTGATATCGCCGTTCTTGTGGCCAAGCAGTATTTTCCGGGTTTCCAATGGCACCCCGGCGGCGCGCAAGCGGCGACCGAAGGTGTGTTTCAAGTCGTGCACCCGAATGGGCATGTCCAGCTTGCGCCGGACCGACTTCCAGCCATTGCTGTTGATGCTGCGCACCGGCCGGCCGTAGTACGTAAAGACGCGCTGCGGGTGTTGGCCGCGCACGCCTTCAATCACTGACTTTGCCACCCGGTTCAGCACCACCAACCGATCCTCCCGGTTCTTGACCTTTTCTCCTGGAATGAGAAATACCGAGGTGCCCAGTTCCGGCACGTCGATCTCCCAATCCCACTGCAAGCTACAGACTTCACCATCCCGACAGCCGGTATTCACCTTGAACAGACACATCCTGCTCAGGTGATCCGGCAGCGCTTTGAACAAGCGGTGTTGCTCCTCCCAGCTCAGCGGGTAGGGGCGCCTGGCGTCGTGCAGCGGCAGCAACTGAATCAGCGGTGCCGACTCCAGCCAGGTCAAACCGTGTTCATCGCGCCACAGCCGGGCACTCAGGTTGAGTACCCTGCGTACCGTGGCCAGTGCACCATTGACGGTCTTGTTCTTCTTGCCCTCCTTCTTCCTTATATCTATATAAACTTGCAGTGTGCCCATATGGACCTGAGACAGCGGCAGCTCGCCAATGTAGGGGTCCAGCTCTTTCAGATGGAAGGCGTAGGTTCGAATAGTGGCGAGGTGGGTATTCTCCTCGAGAAAGCGCGTGGCTGCCTCGCGAAAAATGCGCACCGGCCGTATGCCGAATACTGACGCCTGCCTGATCTGCTCAATCCGGCGGGCTAACATCAGTTCCGCCGTCTTGAGTTCACTCGTTCCAGTGCTTTCGTGAATGCGGTGGCCGAGGACCTGCTTGTCGATATGCCAGATCCCACCCCGATTCCGCAGCCCGGAGCTTCGATTGCGTCCCATACTTCATCTCCTCGATTACGTGCGGGACGCCCGTTGCACCGCATATAGTGGTCCACCCACGCATCCATTTCAAGGCGGTCGAAGGCGACACCCTGCCGGCCGATTCGGAGTTCGGTCAGGGCGGGGCGCACCTCCCTGTTGAAGCGGTTGCGGTCCATGCCCAGGTAGGCAGGGGCGTCGCGGAGGCGGATCAGTCGGGGTTGGAGCTGCATTTCTACCGGCCTAGATAAACTGCTGTTATCTGTTCCCTGACATGACCCAACTCTTTACTGATTCTCAGGCGGGCCTGCTGGTCGGTCTGTTGTTGCGCCAGGGTCAGTGCCTTCTTGTTAGGCCCCCCAGCATGGGGCGATGGCCAGCCGGTCAGCTCCCGGTAGCGCTGCTGGGCATAGGCGTGGCGCAGGCCGTGCATTTTGGACAACCCGGCATTGGCGGTGTGGCGCTCGTAGATTCTGAGTTGTTGGATGTAATTCCGACCTCCTGGAATCAGGGCGCCCAGCCCGGCCAGTTGTTTGGCTTGTTCCAGTACAGCTCTCTGCGCTGTGGTGCGAATGGGCACGGTGCGTTCCCGCCCACCCTTGGTCCAGCTGGCCTTGAGGTGCAGATGCTTGCCCCGATCTGCCCAGCGGGGCTGGATCTTGATGGCTTCCTCCCGCCTGAGCCCAAAGGCCTGTTGCAGTCGCAGGCTCATTCTGACGTGCTCGTCTCTGACCTGGGCGAGTTGTTCCTCGGCAAGGTCTTTCGCCTTGCTTTGGTCGGACACAAACTGCCGGTCCGGTATCCCATAGAAATCGTTACTGCCAGCCACCACGGCCCGCTTGTTAACCTTTTCGGCCCACCAGCGTAAACAACTCATCCTGTTCTTGATGGTGCCGGGGGAGAGGTCTTGTTTCAGCCACAGGTCCACCAGGGTCTGGACATGCTTTTGTTTCAGAGAGGTGGCTTTCAGTTGCCTGAAGCCCAGCTCGTGTAGTTGGTTGGCAATGGCGCTCAATTGGCGCTCCCGGCCCACCCGGGTCTCGAAGCTGCCTTCATGGCTGTGTTTGCACAAATGTTTCAGTTGGTAGTTCAGATCTCTCATAGTGTTGTTCCTTCGGTGAGTGATTCTGATCACCTGGCAACAATGCTGCGCAGGTCCGCCAAAGCGGTACGATCACGGGACACCAATCCCGGTTGACCTGAATGTGTCTGGCCATAGACAACACGGTGTGTTTTCTAGTGAAAACTGGCCCGTGCAAACCAACGGTTATCCGACCAAAAGCCGGAGTGGACTACCTCCTGTTTAAATTGAGCAGAGCGCACTGACCGCCAGTGCGTTTGCGGGGTTGAAGAGACTGTCGAATAGCCGGGCTCGAATGCCCCGTTATCCACAGCGGTAATGGAATGAATCTCCGTACCAAGCCGGAGCGAATTGAAGGAGCGATACCCAGACAATGCGGCACCGCGATGTGTCGAAGATGGACCCGGCCATGACTGACCGTTGCGTCAAAAGAGGTCCTGACTGACGCATTCAGCAGATTTCAAGACAACCAGATTCTGCCTACCCCATTCGCTGACGCAAGGTGGGGCCTTCCTTGCCACTTTTCCGCAGTGGCCGCGTCTAGTGGTTCTACTATACGAACACGGAATACGGGTGTCACAGAGAATTCGACCCGAATCGGTGGTGGTTTTGGAGCTTAGAGCCTCTGCGCGGTTGACCTTGGGTCGCCACGGCATAGTAAAACCTCACCTATATCGGGGAATCGACTGCCGCAAACCCAATAGAACCGATACATCATGTGCTGGTTCCAGTGGAAACAGTCTTTGCTGAAGGCAAATTCAAAGGCTACGGGTGAGTGAGTGCTTAATATTGCGACGCCCACGTCACTACCCGCTGCGCCTGGCAGTGACTTGAGCGCATCCGCTTACCGGCTGCAAATTGCCCTCTGACTCATTCAGCCGCCGAGTTTCTCTCCCGTCTGGCCCGCCCGACGCGAGCGTACACGGGCCAGATCTGATGTCCTAAAGCAGTTTCACCGCACGCTTCGGACGTGGCATTCCTCGTGCTGCTGCCCCAATCTGGTTCGTTTCGGACGATGGAGATTCGAGGCGGAACCACCATGTTGGCACAAGGCAGGGATGGCCTTGGCGAAACTGCTTACGAACGCCATCAACCGGAGCAGACACTGCTCTACCAGCTCGTCGAAGCGCACTACTCCACCCTGGTGGACCAACTGGCCCATCAGGGTAAGTCCCTGCCCGACCATGTTCACCAGGAATTCGAAGCCTACCTGAAGTGCGGCCGCCTCGAGCACGGCTTTCTCCGGGTGCGCTGCGACAAATGCCACTTCGAGCGGCTTGTTGCGTTTTCCTGCAAGAAGCGCGGATTCTGCGCCAGCTGTGGCGCGCGCCGCATGGCCGAGAGTGCTGCTCTGCTCGCGGATGATGTATTTCCCGATGTCCCGCTTCGCCAGTGGGTCATCAGCTTTCCCTTTCCCCTGCGTTACCTGTTTGCCGCCCACCCCCAGGCCATGGGCAAGGTGCTGGGCATCGTTTACCGGGCGATCTCGACACACCTGATCCACAAGGCCGGACTCAATCTCAAGATTGGCGCTACCGGTGCGGTAACGCTGATCCAGCGCTTCGGATCTGCCCTCAATCTCAATATACACTTTCACATCCTGTTTCTGGATGGCGTCTACGTATATCGCGACAACCGCCCACCCCGATTTCAACGCGTCAAGGCACCGGATAAAGGCGAACTGGAGGAACTGGTTCACCTGATCAGCCAACGCGTCGGCCGCTGCCTGGAACGGCAAGGGTTGCTGGTACAGGACACCGAGAGCGCCTGGCTGG
>CALJFL010000024.1 GCA_938074135.1 uncultured Halieaceae bacterium
GATACCATCGACATCGCCATGCCCGATGCTTTTTTTTCCGCCGCCGCATGGTCTTGCAAGAAACTGTCAAAGTCTGCGAGTACCGCGTCAGTCCAGTCCGCCGGGGTGGCAAAGCGCAGGGGTGATTGAGCCATCGATTGCTATCCGAATCGTCTTTACAGGGGGCGGTATTGAACTGTATGTGTGCTGCGAACACAAGGGCCGTCGCTCACCGCGCAAGCGCTTTAGATTGCCAGTCGCTGTGCTACACTTTCGGCTCTCGCGGGCAGGGCCATAGCTGCTGTCACGAGCAGCATCTAATGCAATCAGGAACTGAGCCAAGATGATCATCAAGCCCCGTGTTCGCGGTTTTCTCTGCATCACCACGCATCCTGTCGGCTGTGAGGCCAACGTCAAGCATCAGATCGATTACGTGAAGTCTCAGGGACCAATTGAGAATGGGCCCAAGCGAGTGTTGGTCATCGGTGCGTCCACAGGTTATGGCCTGGCGTCGAGAATTACGTCTGCCTTTGGCGCAGGTGCGTCGACCCTGGGTATCTTTTTTGAGAAAGAAGGCAGCGAGCGCAAGCCCGGTACGGCCGGCTGGTACAACTCGGCAGCCTTCCACAAGTTTGCCGAGGCCGAGGGCCTGTATGCCAAGAGCATCAACGGTGATGCTTTCAGTGATGAGATCAAGCAAAAGACGATCGCCACCATCAAGGAAGACCTCGGTCAGGTAGATCTCGTGGTCTACAGCCTTGCTGCGCCACGCCGACAGCATCCGGTCACCGGCGTGGTCCACAATTCAACCCTCAAGCCGATCGGTAGCGATACTGTGCAAAAAGGGGTGAATACCGACAAGGAGGAAATTCAGGACTTTCATCTGGAGGCAGCCTCGCAGGAAGATATCGACAACACCGTTGCGGTGATGGGTGGTGAAGACTGGCAGATGTGGATCGAGGCACTGGACGAAGCCGGCGTCCTGGCCGACGGCGCCAAGACTACAGCTTATACCTATATTGGCGAGAAAATTACCTGGGATATCTACTGGCACGGCACCATCGGCGCCGCCAAGAAAGATCTGGACAAGCGAGTCGTCGACATCCGCGAGCGTCTGGCAGCCCATGGCGGCGATGCCAGGGTAGCGGTGCTCAAGGCGGTGGTGACCCAGGCCAGTGCGGCGATTCCGGCGATGCCCATTTATCTCGCCATCCTGTTCAAGGTGATGAAGGAGCGCGGTATCCACGAGGGCTGTATTGAGCAGGTCGACGGTCTGTTTCGCGACTCACTCTATAACGACGGTCGGGCGCTCGATGATGAGGGTCGACTGCGCGCCGATGGTAAGGAACTGGATCCGGCGATTCAGGCCGAGGTAGCGGCGATCTGGGACCAGATTAATACCGACAACCTGCGGGAGCTGTCTGACTTTGCCGGCTACAAGCGCGAGTTCCTGCAGTTGTTTGGCTTTGAAATTGATGGCGTCGATTACGAAGCTGACGTCAATCCCCACGTGCCCATAGAGAATATGGTTTAACCATGCTTGAGCATGGCGTTCCATTCCGCCTCAACAGTCGGGTCAGGAGACTGGTGGCACCCAACCCGGGCGTAATGACCGGGGCGGGCACCAATACCTACCTGCTGGGTGACGAGGAGGTGGCGGTTGTGGATCCGGGTCCGGCAATCCCGGAACATATCGAGGCCATTCTTGCTTCGGCTGGCGGAACCATTCGCTGGATTATCTGCACCCATACCCACCCCGACCATTCACCGGCCTGGCAAGCGGTGGCCAGTGCCACCGGTGCACAGGTGATTGGTGCACTGCCTGCCAATGACCGCCTGCAGGATGAGACATTCCAGCCGGACTGGGAAATTGTCCACGATGATGTTCTCGATACCGACGAGTTTACCCTGCGCTGCCTGCATACCCCCGGGCACGTTAGCAACCATTTCTGCTTCCTGCTGGAAGAAGAGGGCATGCTGTTTGCCGGTGATCACGTGATGAACGGCTCGACCGTCGTGATTGTGCCGCCCGGTGGTGATATGAAGGCTTACATCGAATCTCTGCGCTTGCTGCTGGACTATCCACTAAAAACAATTGCGCCTGGCCATGGCGAAGTTATCAATGAATCCGTCCGGGAATTGCATGGACTGGTCGAGCACCGCCTTAAACGGGAGGCGAAAGTGGTCGCCGGGCTGGAGCAACTGGGCGGTTGTGATCTTGATGCGTTGGTCAGGGTCGTCTACGACGATGTCGACGAGTCGCTGTATGAATGGGCCAAGCTATCCATGACTGCCCATTTGATCAAGCTTGAGCAAGAAGGTCGTGCCTGCGGCGATAACCCGGCAGGGACCTGGAAGCTGTCGCCCTGATCGGATTCGCAATGCAGAATCCTTGAACTAACCTCTAATAAAACCAGTGAAGGAATCCCCAATGAATGGTTTGATGATGGATATGCCGCTGACGATAACCTCGATCATGCAGCATGCTGAACGCGTCAATGGCGCAGTGGAAATTGTTTCAGTCACCCGTGATAACCCGCGGCATCGCTATACCTACCGCGACGCCTTCAGTCGGACACGGCAACTGGCCAATGTGATTGCCGGTTGGGGGTTGTCAGCGGGTAGCCGGATTGCCACGCTGGCCTGGAATGACTACCGGCATTTTGAAACCTATTACGCGTCCGCTTGTAGCGGTTACGTGTGCCACACGATCAATCCGCGGCTGTTCCCTGAGCAGATTGCTTACATCGTTAACCATGCGGAAGACGAGTACATCTTTCTCGACCCCGACTTTATGCCGCTGGTGGAGGCTGTCGCCGGCGAGTGTCCCGGGGTCAAGGGCTGGGTAGTGCTGACCGACGCCGGGCATATGCCGACAACACAGTTAGCTAACGTGCACTGTTACGAAACGCTTTTGGCCACCGGTGCCACAGCATTCGATTGGCCGGAGCTGGATGAAAAGTCGGCCTGCGCTTTGTGCTACACGTCCGGTACCACCGGTAATCCCAAGGGTGTGTTGTATTCCCACCGCTCAACCATGCTGCATGCCTATGCGGGCATGATGCCCGATGCATTCGGCATGTCGGGGGAGGATGTGGTGCTACCCATTGTGCCGATGTTCCACGTCAATGCCTGGGGCAATCCCTACGCTTGTCCCATTGCCGGTGCAAAAATCGTATTCCCCGGCAACAAGATGGGCGACGGGCCGACGCTCGCGACCCTGATCAACGAGGAGGGCGTGACCATTTCCGCCGGCGTACCGACCGTGTGGCTGGGCTTGTTGGCGCACCTTAAGAGCAGTGGCCTGCGGGTAGATTCGCTGCGGCGCATCATTGTCGGTGGCGCCGCCTGTCCATTGTCGATCATGGAAGATTTTGACAGTTTCGGGGTTGAGTCACGCGTCGGCTGGGGCATGACCGAGATGAGTCCGCTGGGCAGCGTCAATGCCAGTACCGGGGGCAGACATAAGTACAGCGAGGAGGAGTTTGCCAAGCTGCGCCTCAAGGCCGGCCGGCCGATTTTCGGGGTCGAAATGAAAATTGTCGATGATGAAGGCCAGGAGCTGCCCTGGGACGGCGTTGCGTTTGGTTCCCTCAAGGTCCGTGGCCCATGGATTTGCTCCAGTTATTTCAAATTGGACGGCTCCGACGCCCATGCCGAGGAGGGCTGGTTCGAAACCGGAGACGTCGCCACCATCGATCCGCAGGGCTACATGGCCATTACTGACCGCACCAAGGACGTGATCAAGTCGGGCGGTGAGTGGATTTCCTCGATCGATGTGGAAAATGCGGCTACCGACCACCCGAAAGTGGCCGAAGCGGCAGTGATTGGCCGTTTCCATCCAAAATGGAGTGAGCGCCCACTACTCATTGTAGTGCGCTCTGCGCAGGGCCTGGATCTGACGACAGAAGAAATGCTGCAATGGTTTGAGGGCCGTATCGCCAAGTGGTGGACCCCCGAAGCCGTTGAGTTCGTCGACGAGCTGCCACATACCGCGACCGGCAAGATACAGAAGGTAAAATTGCGCGAAATCTTCAAGGACTATTCCTTTGAGGAATAACTTGTCCTGATTTTGCCGCTTCATCTACTGCCCGGTTCTTAGCCGGTGGCCTCTTTATAACATTTAGCGCTATTCGTAGAAGAAATATAAAAATAATACGAATAGCGATTGTTTGTGACCGCCAGACTGCTTAATATTGCGCTCCTGACCTGATTTGGGCTGCGCAATGAACCTTGAACCTGCCGACTCAACAACCCTGCCGATGCTGGTATCTCGCGCGGCGGTCGCTTATGGCGACAAGAAAGCCATCACTGATGGCCCCGTCAGTCTCACTTTTGTGGAACTGGAACACGCCAGGCGGCAAGCGGCGGCGGCTTTTCTCGCCGCTGGCCTGAAAAAAGGCGAGCGCGTGGCCATCTGGGCGCCCAATATTTACCAGTGGGTGCTGGCGGCCATCGGCGCGCAGAGTGTTGGTGGGGTGTTGGTGCCCCTGAATACTCGTCTCAAGGGTCCGGAGGCTGCCTATATCCTGCGGGCCAGTGGTGCCCGCTTCCTGTTTACCGTCAGCGACTTTCTCGACGTCAGCTACCCGCAACTGCTGGCAGGCGAAGACTGTGGCGCCCTGGAGCAGACG
>CALJFL010000025.1 GCA_938074135.1 uncultured Halieaceae bacterium
TCGAGTTTGACCAGCCCGGCGCCCAGTTTGGCGGCGAAGTCGGCGGTGAAGCTTTCACTTTGGAGGTCCAGCTCACCGGTTCCGCGCAGGGTCACATCTTGCAGATCGGCACGCAGTGGTTTCAGGCGGGCCTTGCCACCACCCAGTTCGATATCCATGGACAGGTCCTTGAATACGCTGTCGTCGGATAGCTTGCCGGCCAGTTTCTGCTGATTTACCAGCGCCACCGCCTGGCAGAGCATTTTCTCTATGCCAATGTCCTTGAGTACAACGCCCTGTGTGGTCAACTTCGCAGGCCCCCTGAGGTTGGCGATGAGATCGTCAGTAGTGTTGCCCCGGCTATTCAGTTGCCAGGTAGTAGAGGCCTTGCCGGTCATAAGGGGATCGCTCTCCAGGGCTTCTAATATTTGTGGGATGTCCAGCCCCTTCACGCCGCCGCGAGTCGACATACGGGCTACGTCACCGGTGGCGTCCAGGGTGGCTCCGGCGTTCAATTGACCGCCGTGTACCTGACCTTTGAGTGTGGTGACTTTAATCATGCCGTCTTTGGCTGTGGCCTCCATATGCAGGTTGTTAATGGTGTGCACGTCGAAAACCGCCTTGTCGATGGTCAGGTCAGCATGAGTATCTATCTCACGCAAAGTCGCCAGCGGCAGTAACTCGCTGTCGGCGGCGGGTGCTTCCGCCTGGCTGGCCTGTGCAGCATCGGGACCGGCCAGGGCCAGTAGCGCCGGATCCAGCAGGTTCAGGTGCACGGTGGCGTCAATTTGTGGGCTCTGCTTGCCCGCATAGCGCACCTTGCCGTCCCCGGCCATCTCGGCGAGGCCAAAAGCCAGGTTCAGGTCGGCATGTTGCCGGCCCAGGTCGACGTCACCGGTGGTTTGCAGGGTAAGTGGTTGGCCGTTATAGCTGGCGTCACTGAGAGCCAGCTCGATGGTGCCATTGATGGTCTCTGTAAGCCCGCTGATTGTCCTGCCCTGGCTCTTCACGGTCCAGCCGAGGGTGGCCGCACCTTTCAGGTCTTCCTCAACCTGGGCCAGTGACAATGCCTGGGCCAGGTCCAGACCGGCGACCTGGCCCGCACTGGTGAGCGTGGCGAGATTGTAGCGGCCGTTGAAAGTGGCCTGCAGGTCGAAGCTGCCGCCAATCGCGTCACCGGTCAGGCGTTGGATTTCGACCAGCCCGTCAACGGCACGCAGGTCGATGCTGAGGTCTTTTGCCGCGTACTCGCCGAAACGGGCTTGTGTCACCGCCAGTTTCAGTCGTGTATCGACCTGACGCAGGGCATCCAGGGGCAGGGCGTCATCGCCCTGAGCAGCGGTTGTCGGCTCGGCGACGGCGGCGGCTGCGTCTGGCCCTGCCAGTACCAGTAATGCCGGATCCAGTAAGTTGAAGGACAGGTCGGCGTCGATCTGGGGACTCTCCAGGCTGGCGTACTTTACGCTGCCGCTACCCTCGGTCTCACCGAGTACCAGCGCCAGTTGCAGATCTGCGGCGAGGCGGGCCAGGTCCACGGTGCCGCTGGTGGTAAGCTGAAGTTCGTCGGGTGTCGCCCCCGCTATGACCAGTTGCAGGTCCTCCAGTGTGGCTATGTTGGCTGCAAGGTCCAGTTGCAGTGTGGTGTCCAGGTCGAGCTCGACAGTATTGCCGTCCAGTGCCTGTGGTGCCCTTACTTTACCCGCCAGGGTCATGGATTCGCCTTCGGTATTGACGTTACCTGCTACCAGCGACACCACCTCAATGCGGGTAACCTCACCAGTGCCCTGATCCGTCAATTCGATGCGGGCATCAGTAATCTCAAGCTTGCTGACGTTCAATGCCAGCGGCGCTGCCAGCATTGCCATGCCGTCATTGACCTGCATGCCCTCCTTGATGGCTTCTTTCCTGGCAGCATAGAAGGCATCGAGCTGCTCATTGTTCATGGTGCTGGTATCGGGCAGTGTTGGCTCTGACTGGCTGGATTCCGGCAGTAAAATTGAGGCGTTCAGGCCGTCCAGCCTCAAAGTCCCGATCTCTATCTGCCGCGATAACAGCGGCAACAGCTGTACGCCGACTTCCAGCGCACGCATCTGTACAGTCTGCGGCGGGTCGCCAGGTAAGGCGATTGCAGCATCACCGAGGGTGATGCCAAGGGTCGGGAAGACCGAGAGACTGCTTTCCCCCTTTACGGTCAGGACCGCCCCTGTCTGCTCTTGCAGTGTGCGAGCGGCGATTTCGATCACTTGATCCTTGTCGACCAGCAGTGGCACAAGCAAGGCGGCCAGCAGAATGAGGACGACGGGTATAGCGAGCACGATGAGAATGATGCGAAGCATGTCGGTACCTATGGTGTGACGGGGTTTGTCCAGTGGGCGATGTTAGCAGATGCCAGTCAAGGGTGATGCAATCGACCTTCTTCTTCGACCCTTTTCAGGCGCTTCGGTTCGCCGCCCGGATGCAACAAATCGCTGACCAATTTGGTAAAGTGTGCTGCCATAGCTATTGTCCACCGGCCCAAGCCAATGATATGCAACGTTTTTATCGCTCATAACCATGCTGATTACCCAAGGCCAGAGCATGCTGGATAAGCTTCTTCTTTGTGTCGGGGCCCAGAAAGCCGGTACCAGTTGGCTGCACAAGGTGCTGGCGAGAAGCCCTGAGATCGAATTTTCAAGGTACAAGGAAATTCATTATTTCGATATGCGCGCCGGCCTGAATAACCAGCTGCCCATGCGCATTCTGCAAGGCACGGCGCAACAGTTCGGTTACTCCCGAGAGCAATTTCTGCAGCATTTGCCAGTCGATGAAAAAACTACGATCGGGTCGATAAAAACGCTGCTGGACGATCGATGGTACTGCGCACAGTTCCGCCAGCGCGCCGCCTACTGTGCGGATTTTACCCCCGAGTACGCGATGCTGGCGGAGGCAGACTTCGAGGGTCTGGCAGGCATTGCCCGCCAGATTAAGGTGATCTTCATTATGCGCGATCCGGTGGAGCGATCGTTGTCTGCCTTTCGCTACTACCACCAGAACCGTGGCATCGATACGCAAGCCATGTCCAACCGCAAAATTCTGCGCCTGCTCAAATCCCGGCTGTTTGCCGGACGTTCAGATTATCCCAGCGTGGTCGACAAACTGAATCGTTGTTTTGCCAGTGACAGCGTGCATTACCTGTTCTATGAAAATGTTATGCGTGACAAGCAAGCCGCCCTCGCTGGCATCTGCGATTTTCTTGAGATACCGCCCATCGAATTGCCCGAGAAGGCGCTTAATGAGAGGGTCAACACAACGGTACCGCAGGCCTTCGCACAGGAGATTTACCAGAAACTCGACAGTTATTACGCGCACGATAAGCAGGTCCTGGCGGAGCTGTTCGGTGAGCTGCCCCGGGAATGGCAGCGCAATTAGTGCTCAAAACCCTTGAGTGAGGCCTGTCGACCCCATCTAACGCCCTACGGAGGCTCTTGCCCGACCTTATTGGGTGCTTGTATCGGGCGCTATCACTGCTAAAATTAAGGTCGCATTCAGTGGGCCAATAGCAGCATTTTTCAAGCAGTAGCCGGCTAGAAAAAAAATAATCGAGCCGGGACAGCGGGAGAAGACGTTGGCGCAAATTGACAAACTATTGTTGAGTGTTGGCGCCATGAAATCGGGTACGA
>CALJFL010000026.1 GCA_938074135.1 uncultured Halieaceae bacterium
ACGGATTTGTAACTTTCTGGGAAGATCGGTAACAAATGTGTGAAAGCTGCTTCAGAGGCGCCTTAACCTATTGAAATAAAAGGATTTATTACAATAGCTGAGGCGATTGTATGGCAACATTAAAGATCGTTAATGTTGCCATCAGCACGCTCACGGCGTTACCAGACGAGAAATAGTAACACCCAGCCGATAGCGGCAACCGCAAGAGCGGAGCCGGCCTTGTCCAGCCGGAACAAGCCGTAAAGGTAAGACAGGGGGGGCAGAAGCAGGGTGCACAGACCCCAGGCGTAGTCTTCCTTCCATGATTCAATCAACAAAATTACCCAACTGGCAAACAGGGCCGCCACCCCGAAGGTCATCATCGCTGCGTTTGTCGCTTCCATCTTTCCCCCTGTGAATAAGCTCGTAACAAAAGCGGCTGCAGGGTAGCAGAAAGCTGCGCCGGAGTCAGTGCCCGGATGACTCACCACGGTAATTTGGGTATGGTGTGGCGCTTGTTGTATGAGGACACCTGCTTGACCGACCCCTTCGCAGATATTCGCCCTTACCGGGATGCCGAGGTGCCCCGGATCCTGGAGCGCTTATTGCTCGATCCTGAATTCCTGATAGCCGTGGCTCGCCTGCGCGTTGGCGCCGCTGCTCGTCTGGTGCCGGCACTGTGGCGCCCGCTGGTGCGCTATTTCCTGGCTCGCGAGCTGCGCTCGGTTGACGATGTTCACGGGATGCAGATGGTGATCAAGGGCTACCTCGAGAAAATGATCGAGGCCACCACCGGCGGTCTGACCGTGTCGGGACTGGAGGCGCTGGATCCAGGGAAGGCTTACCTGTTCATGAGTAACCACCGCGATATCGCCATGGATCCGGCGCTCACCAACTACGCGCTGCACCGTGGTGGTCACCAGACGATCCGCATCGCCATCGGCGATAACCTGCTGACCAAGCCCTGGGTATCCGATTTGATGCGGCTCAACAAGAGTTTCATCGTCAAGCGCTCGGCCAGTGGTCCGCGCGAGCTGTTGGCGGCCTCGAAGACCCTCTCGGCCTACATACGCCACTCGATACAGGAGGAGAATGCACCGATCTGGCTGGCCCAGCGCGAGGGTCGTGCCAAGGACGGGATAGATCGCACCGAGCCGGCAGTGATCAAAATGCTGGGCCTGAGCCGCGACAAAGCCTCCGAGACGTTCGCCGAACATATTCGCGGGCTGGCGATAGTGCCCGTGGCCATATCCTACGAGCTCGATCCCTGCGATGCCCTGAAGTCCAGGGAATTGAATGCACTGGCCAGTCAGGGCAATTACCAGAAGGGCGCACAGGAGGATATCGCCTCCATAGGACAGGGTATTTCCGGTCATAAGGGTCGGGTACATGTCAGTTTCGGAACGCCGTTAACCGGCGACTTCGAGTCAGCTGATGCCGTGGCCACCGAGGTTGACCGGCAGATTATCGAAAACTACTGCCTGCACCCCACCAATCTCTATGCTTACAAGATGCTGCATGGCAGCGACGTTACCGTACCAGAGGGTTTGTACCTGGAGGACGGTGATATCGACCGCGCTACCTTCGAGGCGCGCATTAACGCCTTGCCGTCGGGGCACCGACCCTATGCTTTGGCAATTTACGCCAATGCAGTAGCCAGCAAAATCAAGCTTGCTGCCGGTACCGACGACTCTTGCTAGACGACGCCCTCAAGGACAGGATTCGCGAGGCCTACGGCGCCATCATCGACAGCAAGGGGCTGACGCCGCGCTGGGGCCAGCGGCAGATGATTGCCGAGATTGCCAATGCCCTGGGCCGCATTCCCCGCCCCGGCGAGGCACCGCCTGCAGAGCCTGCGGTGTGCGTCATCGAAGCCGGTACCGGCACCGGCAAGACCATTGCCTACGCCGTAGCGGCAATCCCACTGGCCCAGGCCCTGGGCAAGCGCTTGGTGGTGGCCACTGCCACCATCGCCCTGCAGGAACAGTTTGTAAACAAGGATCTTCCGGATATCGCCCAGGCCAGCGGCCTCGAGTTCACCTATGTGCTGGCCAAAGGACGGCGGCGATACGTCTGCCTGTCAAAACTGGATCGTGTTCTGGCCGGGGGGCAGGGCGAGAGCGCGGCCCTGCCCCTGTATCCCGACGAGTTGAGTGCGCCGCTCAGTGCCGATGCGATGCCGGTCTACAATGGCATGATCGATGCGCTCGGCCGTGGCCAGTGGGACGGCGATCGCGATAACTGGCCCGAGACGATCGCCGATGACACCTGGTTCGGTGTCACTACAGACCACAGCCAATGTAGTGGTCGCCGCTGTCCCAATATTGGGCAGTGCAGCTTTTACCGAGCCCGGGACGAGTTACAGACCGCGGATATCATCGTGACCAATCACGATCTGGCGCTGTCGGACCTCGCCCTCGGCGGGGGTGCCATCCTGTCGGCGCCCGAGGACAGCATTTATATCTTCGATGAGGGGCACCACCTGCCCGATAAGGCGCTGTCGCACTTTGCCAGTTTCTGCCGGCTGCATACCACTGTGCAATGGTTGGGTGAGAGCACGAAGCTGCTGGCCCAGGCGGCGCCTGTGCTGTCGGTATTGCCGGGTCTGCAGCAGCCATTGCTGAGGCTGCCCGCTGATATGGACGAAGCCGTTGCCGGATTGCAGGTCGCCGAGCAATTGGTAGCGAGCCTGTTTGAAGAGGTGGAGCCCGACGAGCGACGGGAAGACCAGCAGCTGCGGTTCGAGCATGGTCATGTACCGCCGCAACTGGTGCCGGTGGCCGCGGGCCTGGCCGGGAATTTCCAGAAGTTGGTGCTGAATCTGTCGCGGATGGAAGAGGAGCTGGAGTCGGCGCTGGAGGATGATGCTCCCGGGCTCGACAAGAACGATATCGAAACCTGGCACCTCAATATTGGTGCAATGCTGGGCCGGGCCGAAGGTAACCTCGCGTTGTGGGAGGAGTATGCCGTCAGTGGCGAGAACGATGTGCCGCCGAAAGCGCGCTGGATAACACTGCTCAACAGCGGTGGTCAATTTGGTTTTGACCTGCGTTGCAGTCCGATCCTGGC
>CALJFL010000027.1 GCA_938074135.1 uncultured Halieaceae bacterium
CCAGTAGGGGTCGCGCAGTTCGCGCTTGAGAATCTTGCCAGTCGGCGCCTTGGGCAGGCTGTCGACGAAGTCCACTGACTTGGGTTTCTGGTAGGAGGCAAGGTGCTGGCTGGCGGCATCGATAATATCCTGCTCGCTGGCAGTTGCTCCCGGTTTGAGTACCACCACGGCCTTCACTGCTTCGCCCCATTCATCGTGGGGGACACCGAAGACCGCCGATTCGAGTACGGCGGGGTGCTGGTGAATGGCGGCCTCTACCTGGGTGCTGTAAATATTTTCACCACCGGAAATGATCATGTCCTTGGCGCGGTCGACGATAAAGATATAACCGTCTTCATCCCAGGTGGCAATATCTCCCGTATACATCCAGCCATCACGGATTGTTTCAGCGGTGAGGTCGGGTCGCTGCCAATAGCCCACCATGTTGGCTTCAGACTGCACCAGGATCTCTCCAGGTGTGGTGCCGTCGCGCGGGATCTCGTTGCCGTCTGCGTCGACCAGCTTGATAGAAGTAACAAAGCCTTCCCGACCACAGGAGGCCAGTCTTTCGCTGTGTTCACCATTGATGGCTTTTTGATGATCCTCCTGCGACAGAAAGCTCATCGTCATGCCCTCGGTCTGCCCATAACCTTGTATCAGGGTGCAGGGGAACGCCTCCAGCGCGGCCGCTACAACATTGCGCGGCATGGGGCCACCACCATACTGGATATTGCGCAGGCTGCTGATGTCGTAGTCGTCGAAGTTCTCAACCGCCATCATCCAGTTGAGCATGGTGGTAATACCCAGAAACGCGGATACACGTTCTTTTTGAATGGTCTCAAGCGCCAGCTTTGCGTCAAAGTTAATCAGTACCAGCGGGCAGCCATGGGCCTGGTAATTCATTGCCAGCGCCACGGGTATGTGGAACATCTGCCCGGTGAGCATGTAAACGTCTGTCGGTACGACGCGCTCCGCCACAGTCTGGTTCAACATGCCCATGTAAATGGAGTGGTGCGTATGCAGTGCACCTTTAGACTGGCCGGTTGTGCCACCGGTATACAAAATCAATACCGGATCATCGCCGCCGACACTGTCGGCCACCTCGGGTTCGCTGTCGTCGTTGCTGGCCAGCAAATTTTCGTAGGAGTCGTCCGAGCCGGCACCAAAGTACAGCCACTGGGGAATACTCACCCTGGCTTTCAGTTCCTCGCTGGTATCGGCGTATTCCGCAGAGCAGGCGATGGCGGAGGGTTCGCCATCTTCTATGATGCGTGCCAGTTCCTCAGTACCCAGGCGCCAGTTCAGTGGCTGGGCAATCAGGCCGCAGCGGGCGCAGGCATAGAAGATTTCCATGTATTCGATGCAGTTCCTGGATAGGATGGCCACCCGAGCACCGCGCGGCAGCTCCAGGGTATTGCATAGGCCATTGGCCAATCTGCGTATACGCTGGTCCAGTTCGCCGTAGCAGATGCGGCGATCGTTCGGCACATCGATCAACGCCTCACGCGCGGGGTCAAGCCGCGCGGTCTTTGCCGGTATTCTTCCTATATTCACTGTCGCTTCCTAGTACGCCCGGTCGAGGTCAATAAAGCGGTTGGCCACGCGCCACTCACCGTTGTCCATGGTTACCGTATCGTGGTAGAAAGCGGCGGTGAGAATATCGGTCTCGCCGTTTTCGGTCGAGATCAGGGTCAGGTTGGACGTCACCGACGGGTCATCGCCGGTTTCATCGAAAAAGATGTTGCTGATCACATGCTTGCGAACGTCTGTTTGTACCTTTATCGAGTCCTCAAAGAGTTTCATGATGGCCGGACGACCGACAAAAGGGCCGACCAGATCGCCTCCGGCAATTCGCATGCTGAATTCAGCCTCGGCGGTGAAGCAGGCCTCGAGCATGCTCAGGTCCTGTACATCAAAGGCGTAGGCGGAGCGGGATAGCAGTTCGTGAATCGCCAGTTTATCTTCCGCGGTCAGGCTCATTCGGCCTCCTTGATTGTCGATTTTTATTAAATTATGGCTGGATGTTAGGTCAATTTTGAATTAAATTCAAGAAATGACAATAACAAGCCTGGACAGTAAGCCCGCAGCGACGATTCGGGCGTCAGGAACAGGATAAGGCATGACACAAGCATCAGTCGGCAAAGCAGTACCGCCCGCGGAAGAGCGGCGTGATTCCCGTGGCGCCAAGCGTCGGCGGAAGATCTTCAGATCACTCCACGACTGCATTCTGGAAAAGGGCTATGTGAAAACCACGTTGGCCGATGTGGCGCAGGGGGCAGACATGACTGCCAGTCATCTCCTGTACTACTTCAAGGGTAAAGAGGATGTGCTGGAGCAGTATTTCGACAATGTGTCAGTGCGTTTCATGGAGCAACTTGACCAGTTAGCCCAGCGCGATACGCTCGAGAGAATCCATGGCCTGACTGATTTCTGGTTCAAGGGAGAAGCCAGTACCCGCCAGGAAATCGGTTTTATGCTGGAGTGTTTCGGTGCGGCGGTGAATGATGATGTACTGCGCGTTACCAAGGCTGAATTCGACGCGCGCTGTAAGGCTTTCCTCGTCGATATTTTCGACAGCGCGCCGGATATTTTCATGCGTAGCGCCAAGGACGCCGCCGAGCTGTGCTATGCCCTGATGATTGGCTTGCGTTCGGCGGTGTACTTCGACGACGACATCGACCTGGAAGAGGCGCACCGGCTCTTCCTGTCAACCATGTTGAGGATGTGCCGGCTGGACTAGTTCAGGGCAGCCGCGGCAATACCTTGTCAGCGATGTAGCGCAGTCTCGCGTTGCCAGATTCCACACTCTCCCCTGGAAATTGTGCCCAGAAGTGAATATCGCGAATGTTGGGATAGGTGCTGACCAGTTTGCTCAGCTCGGCAACCGCCATATCTGCATCCCACAGCTCATAGAGACCGTTTTCAATCGCACTGGCGGCATTTTCGAACAGCGGCGTCTGGTCCGGCGGACCGAAAGCACCCCACTTGATGTACTCGTTGGCCTGGTAGAGAACGTGTTCGCCCACCTTTGCGGCCTCCGCTTCAGGATCCTCGGCGATGATCGCCCAGCAACCCAGCACCACACTGCCATCGTTCATTGATTTGCCATGGCGCTCCAGGGCTTCGGCATAGATGTCGATACCGATACCACCGGTGCACAGAAAGCCGTCCGCAACGCGGGCCGCCCGGTCTATCGCCGGTGGTGCCATGCCGCCCAGTAAAATGGCTGGAGTGTGTTCCGGGGCGGGGGTCACGCAGAGATCTCCGACTTCGAAACGCTTGCCACTGAAGTTAACCGGTTTTCCGGACCAGGCGCGGCGCACGATTTCTATGCCTTCCTCGACGAGGCTGGGACGGTGGGAAATTTTCCGTCCGAACTGGTCAAACTCCAACTGTCGGTAACCGATGCCGACGCCAAGGTCGAAACGTCCCCCGGTGACCAGTGACAGTGTGGCGGCATCCTCAGCCACTCGCACCGGATCGTGCAGGGGCAGCAGCATGAGGTTGGTACCCAGTTGCATGGTCCGGGTTCTGGCGCCTAT